>NZ_JAESMB010000007.1:0-138833 GCF_017892945.1 Staphylococcus sp. GDX8P114P-2
CACTGCCAACTGGATATAGGTTTTACGTATCAGATAATTCGATAGGTCGACATTTTCTCCTACTATGTAAATATACGAAAAAGCACTACTATTTTGACAAAACTATATAAATAAAAAATAAACAAACTCTTCGCAAATTAATGCAAAGGATTTGTCTACGTTATGGAGGCTAGAACATCATTGATTTGTCCTAGTCTCTTTCCTTATTGGCAGTTAGCTGACTGCATTGAAAATGCGCTTCAAATCAAGCTTTTTTCAACGCTAGTCATCCTTGCCGGGGTGGGACGACGAAATCATTTTTTCAAAATCAGATTTCTGTCCCACTTCATGTTTTATTCGAAACCCTTTTTCATATTGGCAGTAGCTGACTGCATTGAAAATGCGCTTCAAACCAAGCTTGTTTCAATGCTAGTCATCCTTGCCGGGGTGGGACAACGAAATCATTTTTTCAAAATCAGATTTCTGTCCCACTCCCATTTTGCAATTCATTTTTAACTTCCATAAATCACTAACACCCTAATAGGTTATTGTAATATGGAATTGAAATCATTGTGTATTAACGAAATACTCGGTAATTAATTATTTGTAATATTATCAATCCTATTGCTGTAATACTTATAATAACAAGATACGGTAGATAACTATCTTCTCCCATTATTCCTACTAACGGGGCAACTAAACCACCGAATAAATATTGTACGAGCCCTAATAAACTAGATGCACTACCACTACCACCTGAACGCTCATCCATAGCAATAGAAAAACCTAATGTAGCAATACCTGTCACTGGTGCAACTAATATAATAAATCCAATTATTAACATATATAAAGGCAGATGATTGAGTAAAGTTATACCAATCCCGAGCACACCAACAATTTGAATTACTGTCAACGCTCTAAACAGTGTCTGTCTAGCGAAATAATCAACTAGCTTCCCGGTTAATTGACTCGAAATTATCAATGTTATGCCCACAGTCGCAAACATCCAACTAAATTGTAAAGCATTCATATTATAAATACGCTGTGCAATAAAAGGTGATGCTGAAATATAACTAAATAAAAATATAAATGTAAAACCTTGTATTAACATAGGTAATACAAATTTGGGTTTGGCTAATAATTGTTTAAAGTTATAAAAAATAGAACCTAAATTAGCTGGTGTTCTCTGCTCAGTCGTCAGTGATTCTTTAATATAACACACTATCCCTACGCACATAACTAAGCCAAAGACTGTTAAGATGATAAATATCATACGCCATGTAGCAAATGTTAACACGATGCCACCAAGTGCAGGTGCTAATACAGGTGCCACTCCATTAACTAACATAAGTATTGCTAAAAATTTAGTGAGTTGCTTCCCACTATATAAATCACTTGAAATAGCACGTGAAATAACTGCTCCAGCTCCTCCACAACACCCTTGTACGAAACGCAAGAATATCATTACCCCAATATTTGTAGTAAATACTATCGCTACACTAGCAATTGTAAACAAAGCCATTGTAATGAGTAATGGTTTTTTTCTGCCTAGTGAATCCGATAAAGGACCTACAAATAAATTACCTAGTGCTAACCCAACCATAAAAAAAGATAAAGTCAACTGAGCATTTGATGTTGTCGTTCCAAAATCATTTTGTAATTCAGGTAAGCCCGGTAAAAACATATCAATCGATAATGCACCGATAGCCGTTAAAGCTCCTAATATAACAATAAAAATAAGCGAATTACTTTGTTTATTTTCAGACATAATGTAATCTCCTAAGCATGTAATACTATTATTATATAGAACAGTTAGGCAGATTAAAATGGTAGCGTAATAAATAACCTTTATTATTATAACAATTGAATTACACTAGGTATACTTGCTAACCATCTCGATACTATAAAGAGGCTGGAATAACATTATTCCAGCCTCTAATTATTCGCTATAATTTATCACTTGTAAGTCATCACCTTTAGATGTACCCTCGAGGACATAATTCACTTCACCATATTGTCCATCACGTTTCAAGGCGTAACCAGTAACATAAAATTTATCGTCTAACCTAACTATTTCAGAAATTTGCGGAATTTGGAAAAATCTATATTGATTTGAACTTATTCCGTTTTTAGTTGCTTTATAGTTAGATGATCCTTTTTTGACAAACTCTGACACCATATCAAAATTATTTTGTGTATATGCTGTATTTAATGCAGGTGTGTAGTCACTAAAAAAATTAGTTATTTTATTTCGGAAGCTATTCTCTTCTTTTTCTTTCTTTTTCACATATTTATCAATTTCTTCTTCATCAAAATTAATAGATACAGTTGTATTGTCTTTTAAGTTATCTGTTTGAATTGTCGTTTCGTCAGAACTAAATTCTTTTTTCTTCGCTTCCCCGACCGCTTTCACTGTGATTTGTTTTGTTTTTGGATATGGACCATAAGCTTTAGAATTGTCATAATCAAATGATTTATCATTTATTTTCACTTTAATCGTATCTTTATCAAGATTATCTGCACCATTGAGGTTAAAACGTAAATATGCTTCATTAAAGGATTGATTTACATCAACCGTTTCATTATTACTATCATTAAAATTAAATTTCAACTCACCGCTAAATTGACCATTTTCCGTTTCTCTTTTAGCTTCAATACTATAATCTCCCGGGATAAATTTCCCTAATGATGTTGCTTGATTTTTATCAGCAGTAACTGTACGTTGTTTATCATTTGATCTAAATTTATACGTAGCATCAAATTTGGGTTTTACAATTGCTTCTTTAGTAGGAGCAGTAAAATTCATATTGTTAAAGAGGAAAAAACGTGTACCATTTTTGGTGATTTTCAATACTTTTTCACTGTTACGCGCAGTAACATAATTCGAAACTTGACTATCACCTTCATTTAGTTTGGATATTTTATCATGTATACTTTCCGCAAAGTTTTTCATGCCTACTTCTTCTTTTATATACTTTATGTAAGCTGTTGCTTCGTCTTCATCTACATTATTATTTTGAGTACTTAATACAGAGGATACTTTTTGTGTATCGTTATTATCTATCGCATTAACTAATAAATCAGCTTGAGCTTCAGGAGAATTAAAATTCTTAAGTAAAAAGAATATGATAATCAATAATATGATGATAAATAATGCAATACCCCATGGGATGATTTTGCGAACTTTATTATTTAATGTTTTATTATTTTGTCGGGTTGCTCGTTTTTTATTGTTAGAAGGTCTACTCCTTAACGATTGTCCACAATACGGGCATACTTTGTTAACTGTATTTACCGTTTCTCCACATTTTGGACAGTTTTGCATCTTATCACCTCTACTTCTACATTTCGCACTATCACGTTATTTTAACATAATTTACAATGAAACAATATATATGAACGAATAACATCCTAATTTTTACGTCTATTTCGTTATAACTATAACCTTCTTTATTATATAAAGTATTAGTTGTATTTGAAATACTTATTTAGTCTAATATCTATTTACAATATATTAATATTTTATAAAAGCTCACTTAGTTGACTGTCATCAACCAAAAATAGTATATTTTAAGTGTTAGTAATACTAAGGAGGTTATTATGAAGACGATATTGAAGTTCAAATGGTTAATATCCATTATTGTTATTATTGCTGTTGCTTGTTCGTTAATATTTTCACCGAATTTAGCCCAATTAGCAGCTGATAAAGGTGAAATCATTCCACCAAAAGACACTACATCTCAACAATACAAACAAATACTTAAAGATGTTAATGCTGATTCTAATAGTATTAGTGCGGTTGTTCAATTAGATAATAAGTTGGATAATCAAGATGAGAAGAAGTTAAAATCTTACATATCAAAAATTGAAAACGTAAATGGTGTAAAAAGTGTTATTTCGCCATTTGATAACTCAGCGATTGAAGATAAGTTAGTTTCAGAAGATAAAAAATCTATCATGATTCCAATCGAAACTTCTGCCAATAAAGACAAATCATTAGAAGCTTCAAAAGATATTGATGACATTAATCATTCTTTCAAAGGTTCCTATTTAACAGGTACAAATAACATCCAAGACCAAATTAACACGAGTATTAATGAAGGGTTAAAAACAACTGAAGTTATAACCGTAATACTTATTTTAGGTATTTTATTCTTAGTCTTTCGCTCTGTAGTAACACCATTTGTGCCACTATTATTAGTTGGATTATCTTATATATTTTCACAAGGCATCATTGCATTATTAGTGAAATACGCTGACTTCCCAGTGTCAATTTATATTCAACCATTTTTAGTTGCACTACTCTTTGGTATAGGTACAGATTACTGTATTTTATTACTCAATAGATATAAAGAAGAATTAGGCAAAGATCAAAGTAATTTTGATGCTGTACTTAATACATTTAAAAACGGAGGACGTACAATTCTTATTTGTGCAATTACCGTTTTAGTTGGCTTTGCAGCACTGTTCTTTGTTGAATTTAGTTTATTTAAATCTGCAGTCGGTATTGCGGTCGGTGTATTATGCTTAATGATTGTGTTGTTTACACTCTTACCAACCTTGTTATTAGTAATCGGTGGTAAAGTATTTTGGCCAAGTAAAAATACAGCTGGTCATAAAGATAGTGCACTTTGGGGCAAATTAGGTAATTTCACTACAAAAAAACCATTTTTAGCATTGGTCTTAGTTTTAATTATTTTAATACCGATCATCGTATTCGCCCCTAATAATATTACTTATGATAATACTAATGAAATTAGCGATGAATACGACTCAATTAAAGCTATCAACATCATTAAAGATGACTTTAGTGTGGGCCAAGCATTTCCGGTTCAAATCGCTATAAAAGACGATAAAAAACTGACAACAGAAAACGGCGTCAGTGACGTTGAAACATTAGCGAAATCACTGGAAAAAATTGAAGGTGTCGACGGAGTAAACACGATTACACGTCCTACTGGTAACCCTATTGAACAACTTACAACAACGTATCAACTTGACCAAATGCAGCAACAATTATCACAAGCTAATGATGGCATTAATCAAGTTAATACTGGTTTAAACAGTGCGCAACAAGCAGGTCAAGGTCAATCTGCCCAAATGTCTCAAGGCCTATCTCAAGTACAATCTGGTCAAGAACAAATACAACAACGAATGGAAGATATGGCCAATGATAAATCAGTTGATGAATCGGGCATGTATATTACAAAAGATATGCTGCAAGATTCTGAATTAAAACAATCTGTTAATCAATATAGTGAGGATGACGGCAATATTGTATTACTTAATGTAGAATTAAGTGACGATCCTTTCTCCAAAAAGGCTATGAATACAGTGGAGAAAGTTGAACAGTCTGTAACAAATCAAGTAAAAGGTACTAGCTTTAACGATAGTCAAATAGAAATTGGTGGTACGTCTGCTGAAAACAAAGATTTACAGACTACTATTGATAATGACATGACTAAAGCTATTGTGTTAATTACTATTTTCTTATTTGTTGTATTACTTGTATTCCAACGCTCTATTATTATGCCAATTTACATGATTGCTTCCATTCTAATCACATATTATGCATCAATTGGTATAGCAAATATTATCTTTGACAATATACTTGGATTAGGTGGTTTATTATTAGTCGTACCATTCTTTAGCTTTGTAGTACTAATGGCTCTAGGTGTTGACTATGCAATATTCTTAGTCAATCGCTTCTCTGAAGAAGCTTACCAAGGTATCGTCCCTGCATTATTAATCGCCATGCGCAAAATGGGTACAGTAATTATGACTGCCTGTCTCATTTTAGTTGGTACAATAGCTGCTCTTTATTCTTCAGGTGCTATGACATTAATGCAAATTGCAACAGTTGTCATTGTCGGTCTACTATTATATAACATTTTAATGTTACCACTATTTATACCTTCCATAGCCAAATCATTCGGCAAAGGAAACTGGTGGCCATTTAAAACCAAAGAAAGTAAGAAAAAATAAATTTAATAAAAGCCTACACTTCAATGAAGTGTAGGCTTTTATTATGCATATTAGGAATTGTTAATATTAAAATTTTTCAATCTATGATCAATAATCTCTAATACATAGCGTGCTTGTTCAATCTGTTCTTCAGATAAATCAGATAGCATATCACTCACGATATTACTTACTATTGATTTACACTCACTATTAAATTGTTGGCCTTTATCAGTCAATTTAATATACTTCAGGCGCTGATCAGCATGTGTTTCTGTTTTGTCCCATTCTACTAAATCAGATTGGATTAATTTTTTAATCCGTCTACTTACAGCTGCCTTATTCACTCCTTGCTTTTCAGTTATTTCTGTTAATGTCATTGCTCTCTCATTTTCAAGCATTAAAATGACATTTGCTTGTTCTTTCGATATGTTATATTCCGCTCTTAAATCTCTGAGTAATTTTGCTACTAAAGTATTCACATCGTCTATAAACATACCCATAAAATCAATATGATTTCTTAAGTTTTTTACCATGTCCTGCACCTCTAAGCTATACAATATCTAGAATTGTCTTTTTTCTAGCACTTTATAGTCTTTTACTTATTACCCTAATAATATCAATAAATATCACTAGATAAAAGATTAAAAACCATTATGTTCAAAATTATATTATATTCCAATAACTTTATTGCAGTCATCATAAATATTACTTATTATTTAACAGATTGTAGTTGCTAATTTAATTTCAATCCTCTACATTTAGTATAATAGATTAACTATTTGAGGTGCTGTATGGATTTATTAACTATCATTTTGTGTTTCTTTATTTTTATAGCTTACATCAGTTTGTTTTTTAACCAAACGATACTGTTATCACTAAATGCATATATTTCCATTGTTATACTAGGTTACTGTGTAATCATCTACCATATTGGTCGCCATCATATCCCAATCGATTTGATTATCGTGTTGATTCTAGGTGTTATACTAATACATTTGAAGCATCGCCATTTATTTAACAATGATATTAGTCTTCGCTTTATGAAGCGCTTATATAAGCGTGGTGTTAAACTTATTGTAATAACATTGGCTTGTGCCTATATTAGTTTAATGCCAATTGGTATTAATATTATCTTTCTGTGGTTAGCAGCTATCGCTTTTAGTGCCTTATTCACCTTTGTTTGTTATGCTACATGGTCATCTGCTTATGCCACTCGTTCGAACAATGTACATTATGATGTGATTCTAACACTTGGCGCTGGCATTTTTACTGAGGAAGTTACGCCAATGTTAGCCAAACGATTGGATAAAGCTTTGGTATTGTTTAACAACAATAGTGATGCCACGATGATTGTGAGTGGCGGTCAAGGTCCAGACGAACCAATACCAGAATCATTAGCCATGAAACGCTACTTAATCGCTAACGGGGTACCTGAACAACAAATTATTATGGAATATCAATCTACCAATACATTTGAAAACATTAAAAACACTAAAGACTTATTAGCGACATATATACCGAGACAAGCGCAAGTTGTTTGTGTAACGAGTCAATTTCATGTGCTTAGAGCATTGCGTTTTGGACAAATTTTAAATGTTCGCATGACTGGCTTAGGTAGTACCACGCCCTATCATTTTTTAGAAATTGCATTAATTAGAGATTTTTTAGGTTTAATGTATAAATACCGCTTACTATTAACAGTGTATTTCGCGATACTCTTTTTTATTTGTATTATCTCATTTTGGCAAATTCCAAGTTATTTATAACACAACTTAGGCGACAGTTCTTATTGCATAACTGTCGCCTATTTTTTGCTTTTATTTTATTGTTGTACTATTTTCCCATCTTCTAGTTCTATTATTCTATCTGCATATTCTAATAATCTATTATCATGGGTTATCATAATAGCAATCATTTGCTCGTCTTTCACTTGCTTTTTAAACATCTCAACTACTTCCGTCGCACGCGCAGCGTCTAAACTAGCTGTAGGTTCGTCTGCTAAAATAATTTTAGGATTATTCATAAAGGCACGCATAATAGCTACACGTTGCTTTTCTCCACCAGATAACATATGAGGAAAGACATCTAGTCTGTGATTTAGACCTATACGATTGAGCAACATTTCAGCTTTAGTTCGAGCTTCTTTTTTCGTCATACCCGCTTCAACACCAATAGTTATGAGCTGATCTTGCACTTTTAAATATGGTACCAAATGTGCTGATTGGAAGATAAAACCTATCTCTGTTAAACGTAATGCTGCTGGTTTACTTTGAGCTGAAAATAATGGTGCATTATTATATAAAATCTGTCCGTCATTAGCTGTTAACAAACCACCTAGGATAGTTAATAATGTAGTTTTACCTGAACCTGAAGCACCTTTTAAAATAACAAATTCTCCATTATCGACGTTAAAATCAATCCCTTTCAACACTTGTGTTTCCGCTTGTCCTCGGCCAAAGGATTTTGTAATATTTTGTATTTCTAAAGTCATTATTCTCCACCTCCTATAGCTTCAATTGGATCAACTTTAAATAATTTAATAAACGATAATATAGCTCCTATCATAGCGACTACAATAAAGATAATAGTCACGAGCAATAAATTAAATGTAGTAATGTGGAACGGCATCGATACAGGCATTACTATCGATAATAAACTGATAATAGCGATTGCTATAATTACGCCAATCATAGTAGTTAATAAAATTTGGAATACAAGCGCGCTTAATAAGTGACGTGTTTTGATCCCTATTGCTTTTAAAATACCTATCTCTGATATTTTTTGAATTGTCATAACGTAGAAAAATGCGCTTAACACAATCGCAGTAATTACATATAAACTTACGATCATCATATTCAATGGTGCTTGTTCAGCTTGATAACTTGGAATTTCATCGGTAATGTCTTGTTCACTATAAATGTTGACACCTGAAATGTTTTCTAACTGTTGTGCTTTATTATCTGATAAATCAGTAACTGGATAAATCGTAGACACTTGATTATTTAACGATTCAAAACCAGCATCTGACATCATCACTACTGAACTATGTGAATGCATTGTATCTGTAAGTACACCACTAATCGTTAATTTATTACCATCTTTTGTTGTAACAGTATCACCTACAGTGAGACCATCAGCCGTTAACTTTTTATTTATGGCAATGTCACTTTTCTTTTTTGGATAGTGGCCCTGTTCTAATTCAGGTTTATGGTCTTTCACAGTATTAATCATCATGACATCTTCATCTTCATTTTTTAGTTTTAATGTTTGACCTGCTAACTGCATCGGTTCTGACTGCGTAATTTTTTCTATCTTTTCTTGCTGTGAATCTTTCAATAGTGATTTTTCTATTTGAGGTTGTTTACTATCCTGCATAACATACTTTTCTGCATTTACATTATCTAACATCGAAACATTTTCTCTTGCTAATCCTTGTGCTAATCCACTAATAAATAACACCATAATACTCAATAGTAATATGATAAGCATAATTAAAATAAAACGAAATTTATAAAATTTCATTTCCGCCCATGCTAGTTTCATTACTTACTCACTCCCTGTTCAAATTGATTAATTGTATTGTATGATGCCTTTATGAACTCAATATGAACTTTTATGACTTCTTAATAAATTTTTATTCACCTTGTTTCTTTTTAATAAGTGATTAGAATTTTATTTGGTTAATTACAGATATAATATGTATAATGAAAATAAATTAGAAGGAGTGACATAGTATGACTACGTGTTTAATTGTCGATGATGATCCAAAAATCCTACAATATGTCTCAAACCACTTAGATAGAGAAGGTTTACATACAGTAACGAAACCAAGTGCTGAAACAGCACTTTCGTACTTAATGGATAATCAAATAGATATTGCTGTTGTCGACGTTATGATGGAAGGCATGAATGGATTTGAACTATGTCAAATATTAAAAGATGACTATCAGTTGCCTGTTATTATGCTCACTGCACGAGATGCTTTAAGCGATAAAGAAAAAGCCTTTTTAACAGGTACCGATGATTATGTTACGAAACCATTTGAAATAAAAGAGTTAATTTTTCGAATCAGAGCGATATTACGAAGATACAACATCAATACAAACAATGAAATTATTGTAGGTAATTTATTGCTTAATCAAGCTTATCTAGAAATTCAAGTTGAAGGAAAGACAATGAATTTACCTAATAAAGAATTTCAATTGCTTTATACTTTAGCTGCTAACCCTAAACAAGTATTTAGCAGAGATGCGTTAATAGAAAAAATATGGGGCTTTGATTATGAAGGTAATGAACGGACAGTAGATGTGCATGTTAAGAGGCTTCGTAAGAGACTAGAAAGACTCAATTCTTCAGTTAACATCATTACAGTAAGAGGACTCGGTTATAAGGTGGATGACTATGTTTAAATCTTTATATACACGTATAGCAATTTATACTATCGTTGTTTTACTATTCAGTGCCATTATGAGTTTTCTAATTACTAATGTTTACTATCATCTCTATTTAAAGGAAAACAATGATGCTAAAATTATGCGCACACTTAAAGAAGCGAAAAATTATCAATCTGAATCTAACGTCACCTCATTAGATCAATATTTTACACATATGGGTGAAATGAATTATCAAGTAATGACAGTCACAACCTCTGGAAAAAAATCATTTTACGGTACACCTTTTAGAGAAGACAATATTTCACAATCCGCTGTGCAACAAATATTAGCAGACAAACCTTTCCATGGTATTAAAAATCAACCCTTCCAACCATTTATTACAGGTTTTTTTGAAAATGTGACGTCAAATACTGTTGGCGTGCCATTTCATTCCGATGGCGAAAAAGTAGCAGTATTTATGAGACCAGATATTGGACAAACCTTTAGCGAATTTCGTATATTTTTAGCACTGTTAATTACATTGCTACTTGTTATTTCAATCACGCTTGTTATTTTATCTACTAATGCCATTGTAAAACCTATACAACAGCTGAAGCGCTCCACAGAACGTATGATGCATGGAGATTTTGACACACCTACTGAAATCACACGTAAAGATGAATTAGGTACACTACAGTATCGTTTCGATACTATGCGTCAATCACTCAAACAATTAGATGATATGCGACAACACTTTGTGCAAAATGTGTCTCATGAAATTAAGACACCTCTAACACATATCCATCATTTACTAGATAAAATGAAGCATGCTAAAACTACAACTGCACAACATCAATATATAGATGATATTTACCAAATCACTACGCAATTAAGTGATTTGACTAAAGCATTGTTGCTTCTGTCAGAATTAGATAACAATGTACATTTAAAATTTAATGATGCAATTCAAATAAATCAATTATTAACTGAAATAATACGTCACGAACAATATAGTGCAAATGAAAAAGACTTAATTATTCTCTCAGATTTTGAAGCTGTATCATATACTGGTAATCGTCGGCTACTACACCAAGCCTTCCAAAATTTAATTACCAATGCCATTAAATATTCACCTAAAGATGGTGCGATTGATATTATGCTCCATCAAGATAGCGAAAATATTACTTTCATGATACAAAATGAAGGAGAACCAATGTCTCAAATGACACAACAACATATTTTTGAACGCTTTTATAAAATAAGTGAATATGACAATAGTAACGGTTTAGGTTTAGCGATTGTAAAAACAATTGTCGAATTACATCAAGGCCAAGTTACTGTTGACAGTACTTATGAAAAAGGTACCGTCTTTACTATCAAATTACCATTAGACAATAATAATTAACATTACACAGAAAGCCTGCACGTGTCGATCATAGACAACGTGCAGGCTTAATTTGATTATATAAAAAGTATTACTATAACATTAGTCAACTTTTAAATATTTTTTAATTTCTTCATTAATTTCTTTATATAAATCTTCGTTATCTGTCAGACGTTGACCATAAGAAGGAATCATTTCTTTAATTTTACCTTCCCATTGCTTAAACTCATCTTTATAACATTTCTGTAATAAATCTAGCATAATGTCTACAGCTGTAGAGGCACCTGGTGAAGCGCCTAATAATGCAGATAACGTACCATCTTCAGAAGTCACAAGCTCGGTACCAAATTGTAAAGTCCCTTTACCAGTCTCAGTATCTTTTATTACTTGAACTCGTTGACCGGCAACAACTACATGCCAATCTTCGCTATTAGCATCAGGTACAAAGGTACGTAATTCTTCCATGCGTTCTTCATTTGATAAAGTTAATTGAGAAATAAGATACTTAGTTAAATTTATTTCTTTAGCTCCTGCAGACAACATCGTAATCAAGTTATTAGGTTTAACTGATTTTACTAAATCCATATTAGACCCAGTTTTTAGGAACTTCGGAGAAAAACCAGCAAATGGTCCAAATAACAATGTACGTTTGCCATCAATATAACGTGTATCTAAATGTGGCACCGACATTGGTGGCGCACCAACAGATGCTTTACCATACACTTTGGCATTATGTTTTTTAGTAATTTCTTCTTTAGTACATACTAAGAAAAGTCCACTTACTGGGAAACCACCAATATGTTTAGATTCTTTTATGCCTGTCTTTTGTAAAAGTGGTAAACTTGCGCCACCTGCACCGATGAAAACAAACTTACTTTCTACTATTTTGACTTCATCAGTCGTTAAATCTTTAACTTTAACTTCCCATTTACCATCTTTTCTTTGTTTTAAATCTTCTACTTCATGGTTATAATTTAATTCTACATTTTGTTTTTCTAAGTTATCGAACAGTTTGTTAGTTAAATTACTAAAGTTAACGTCTGTACCTGTTTTATCATATGAAATAGCCATTGGAATGTTAGACGTACGGCCTTCCATCATTAATGGCGCCCATTCAGCGATTTTGTCTTTATCATCTGTAATTTCCATATTACTAAATAGGATATTTTTATTAAGTCTATCTACACGTTTTTTTAAAAACTCTACATTTTTAACGCCTTGTACAAAACTCATATGCGGCACAGGTTTAATAAACCCTTCAGGTGAACCTAACTGACCATCTTTTACTAAAAAACTCCAAAATTGTTTAGAAATTTGGAATTGCTCATTTATTTTAATAGCTTTTGTAATATCTATAGAGCCATCTTTATTTTCTTTGGTATAATTTAATTCACATAATGCTGAATGCCCTGTTCCTGCATTATTCCAAGCATTAGAGCTTTCTTGAGCTGGTGTTGATAACCTTTCAAACATTTTAAAACTTTTATCAGGTGACAATGATTTTAATATTGTACCTAATGTTGCACTCATGATTCCGCCACCAATTAAGATGACATCTGTTTTGCTATGTTGTGTACTCATAACAAATACAGTCCCCCTTTAAATATGTTTATAGAAAGTTATCCTTATCTATCGACTGTATCACGAATATGTAATATGGTTTACACGATAAAACGCTTTCTATAACGTATGAATTAACTTACTTTTCATCATTGTATTCTGAAACTCTAGTTAATACTTACAATAATGAAGATTAAACCAACTCCCTTAATTATATACATAATTAACTGATGAAAAAAGCCCAAAAGCACAATCTATTTGAAAATAAAAATTTTTCTGTCATTATTTGTATATAAATTTTCTGCTAAAATGCGTGGTCCCGCACATCGATTACATTGCAACCACTTACAACTTTACATATAATTAAAGTTAACTATTTATCATTTATATAATATTTGGAGGTTTCCAAGTGCAATCAATCACATTTTTCATGCATAATATTTTTGCTATGGGTGGTACAGTAAAGTCAATTTCAGAATTGGCGAATGTACTAGCTAACAAAGGCCATCCCGTCACTATTATTTCTGTCTTCAAATCAAAGGAGATGCCATACTTTGAATTACACCCAGATATCAAAATTCAAACATTGATTGACTATACACACATTCGTTCCAACTTGAAAAGCGCCATTTTTAATAGAGTACGTAAATATACAAAATTTTTAAAACCTAAAGTATTATCCAGACATGAACCTGGCCTAAACCAATTTTCAAGTTATATCGAACGTAAAATGATTCACGCTATCAAAACGGTCGATTGTGATGTTTTAATTGGTACGCGTGCAAGCTTTAATATATTAATTGCTCAACATGGCCCTTACGATGTAACAAAAGTTGGCATGGAACATATGAACTTTGATGCGCATCCTACAGCGTATCAACAAGAAATCATTGAAGCTTACCGATCTCTAGATAAAATTACCACATTGACATCTGTCGACCAACAACGTTATCAAAATGTCGTCCAAACTCCTGTGTTTGTTGTACCTAATGTTCTAAATGAACAAAGGCTAGATTTACCTAAAGACAAAATTATTTTAGCTGCTGGCCGTTTAGAATACGAAAAAGGGTTCGACCTATTAATCAACAGTATTCAAATTATTCAAGATGTCATACGCCAATTTAACTATCGTGTACACATTTATGGTAGCGGACAACAAAGGAAACAACTTGAACAACTTATTTCACAGCATCAACTGGATGATATTGTATCGATATTTGATACTACACAATCCTTATCAACCAAATTGGCCGAAAGTGAACTAACCATTATACCTTCACGTAATGAAGGCTTCGGGATGGTAATCCTTGAGGCAATGAACCAAAGCAGTATTGTTATAAGTTTTGATGGCATTGCAGGACCTGATTCAATTATAAAAAATAACATCAATGGTTATTTAGTTGAACATGGAGATATTAAAGCATTAGCCTTTAAAATTCAACGTCTGTTAAATCAAGAATTTAAATACAATACGATTATCAAACATGGCTATGAGACCGTTGAGCAATATTCACCTGATGCTATTTACACACGATTTTCAACTATGTTAAAACACTAATTTATTAGCTAAACTAAAAGACGTTAACAGAATAATTTCAGCCTTATATGTCAATAACCACTTTGCGTCCTTTTAACAAATTAAACATTATATATAATAATATATAGAGCCTGAAATAATGAATATGTCAGGCTCTAGTTTATGTTACTTACTTGTTGTATCAGCTTATAAATACTTAAATAACACTATTTTATCATTACTGTTATATTCAATGATTTTAGTGTCTTTATATAACTCAAAGTTTATCTCTAAGCTCCTACATGATAAAATTGAGTTCAATTATGATAAGTAGAGGGATTTTATGATTAAACAATTAAATTTAAATATCTGGCAAGATTTAACTATGCATTTAAATAAAACATTACAAGAAGGTTATACTCACTTTATTCTTGTAGATGACTTCATACATATTTATCCAGAAATGTTGAATAATGTAACGTTAGATCAATCTAACATTGTTGCTGATTATACTGTTAACGGCTTATATCAAAATGATTGTCGCTATTTTGCGCAGGAAACTATTACCTTTAATGATTGGATCGAAAATATCAATCATTACCCTAACGTGATATATCATATTGAAACAACGTTAACCATGTTAGAAACGCACCACGTTAATACAATGTTTGATTTAGCTGTGCATGCACTATTACAAGATACGGTTAAAGTTGATCCACATGTCGTGTTCGACTATCAACAAACTTACTTGACCTCTTCTCAGTTATGGGAAGAGATTAAAAAATGTACGGTACTGAATACAACAAAATTCAATTTAAATAAGCTTGCATACATACACAAGCACTCTATACCGTTTAAAAATTACGAAACATTAGCTCCCGATCAGTTACGCTATACAGATAAATTGATAAAAAATTTCCGCTTCAAATTACCACATTGGATCTATAATTTTGCGCAACATCATTTTACAAAGAAACATCGTCAAATGAGCTATATATATGAGAAAAATGAAAACAAATTAAAAGACCATATTGTCTTTTTAGGGTTTGACTACGGTTTTAGAGGAAATTCACGTTATTTATTCAACCATTTCGCTAAACACTTTGCAAAAGTACCTATTTATTTCGTTACCGAAGATGTAAATGGACCAAATTTCATCAAACCTAATGACCCAAACACTAAAGCTTTAATCGAATCAGCACGTGTTGTTATTTTAGAAAGTAATATACCGGATGATATACGTCCAAACGGTACTATTATTCAATTATGGCATGGAACACCAATTAAAAAACTATTCTTAGATAGCCATGAAGTACATCAAAATAGTAAGATTTATAATTATAGAGCAAGAAAGTATAACAAATGGCTACAACAAAATTACTTAATTTGTGATTGTGAAGAAATTATCGATTACTTCAAATCCGCCTTTCCATTACAGCATACAAAAGTAGTTAGTAGCGGTTATCCACGCGTTAAATATTTATTGGATAAACAAAAAGATACACCTTATGTAAAATTTATTAAACATGAATTAAAAATTGATCCAGCAAAACCAACATTGCTTTATGCACCAACTTGGAAAACTACTGAAGACGAGTCTGATTTATTACCACTCAGTGACGGGTTGTTAAATAAGTATAATGTCATTTATAAAGGACATATCGAAAATACTTCAACTTACCTACCTGAAAATGCAATTATTGCACCAGCAAATATAGAGACACAGGATTTAATTCTTATCTCAGATGTAGTATTAACAGATTATTCATCTATTATTTTTGATGCACTAACTTTAGACAAAACAGTTTGTCAGTTCACACCAAATCATGAAAAATATATAGCAGAACGTGGTGTTTATGAAGATGTAATGCATTCACTCGCAGTGGTGCGTTACAGTGATGCCAAAGCATTACTCAATGATTTAATCAGTTTTCAAATGTCAGACATTACTAACAATGCATTTGTAAACAAAAATAATCATGCATTTGAGACGATATCGAATATCATAAAAAAACATATGAACCTATAACAAAATCGTAAGGCTTTAAATATAAAGAGGACTAATCCATATTACGGATTAGTCCTCTTATTTTGAGAAAGGAATTTATATCCCAGTCCCTTGTTATTATTGTTGATAAGCTGGATCTACTAAACGTACAGTACCTTGTTGGTCAACTGTAGCTATAGCGTAGGTACCAGGTTGAGCTTGGTTTTGGAAACTAAAGATATAACTGTAATTTCCTTCACTACCTTCAATTGCATAATCATTATATGCATTATTTTGTCCATTAATAGCATTAACTTCTGACGTAGCGTTTGCTAAAGAATTTTCAAAATTAGGTAACGTTTGTAACGCTTGTTGAGGATCTACATTTGATGATGTAATGTTTTGTGATACTGGTACTGCATTTTCTCCTTGATAAGGTGGCACATAACCATTGGCATTACCACTATTAGCATTACCATTATTAGCATTCGCATCACTAGACGCTCCATTACCAGCGTTAGCTGTTGCATCATCAGAAGCACTATCTGCCCCAGCATTATTAGTTACTCCGCTATTAGCACTGTTACTGTCGTTAGCAGTACCATTAGCACTGTCACTAGCTTGGTCTCCACTATTACCATTACTACTAGCACTTGAATCTGAACTACTTGAATCGCTATCAGAACTGTCAGAGCTACTAGCACTATTAGAGTCATCAGAGCCATTAGAGCTGCTATCGTCTTCTGAGTTGCCATCTTTGTTGTCAGAGTTTGATTTATCTTCTCCATCTTTCGAATCTTTTGAGTCTTTTGAACTATCATCATTATTTTTCTTACTGTCACTAGCTGAATCTTTTGATTTATTATCGTCAGATCCGCCGTTGTCCGAACCTTCATCGCCCCCATTAGAACATGCAGCCAAAGCAAGCGATAATGTTAAGAAACCTGCCAAAAGTTTTTTCATTTAAAACAACCTCCTCTATTTTTTGTACACTTGCTAATTCGTAGATATTTCACTATGTAATATGCTTCACTCCACTTTCATAGCAAGAATTACTATGTTATACACTAAAAAATTTCAAATAAACATATTTCATAAAAATTTATTTTCAATTTACATACAAACTGTATTCAGAAATTGGGACAGAAATCCCACCCCAGCAAGCATGACTAGTATCGAACAAAGCTTCATTTGAAACGCATTTTCAAAACAATCAGCTACTGTCTCTTTGAAATGGGACGGGGATGAATCAATATTATCCCAACCTATAAAAGCGTAAACAAAACCAGCGTATTATTTATTGGCAGTGGATTATGCCGACTCCTGCGGGAATAGCACTCGCTGAAGACTACAGGCTGAAGCAGTGCCCGCGGAAAGCGTGCATAAAAAACTGCCGACAAAGCCAGAGACCTTGTCGACAGTTTGAGTATTAATATAAGGTTTACTTGGAGTTCAATTGGTTGTTAACTCTTTTTCCATAACTGCATCAAGATCAATTGTATTTCCTGTAATAAATTGATGCTCTCCAGTTTTGACGAACCCATGTTTTTTATAAAATTGCAATGCTTGTTTATTATGTTTCCAAACACCGAGCCAGATTTTGGTTTTAGCTAATTCTTGTGCACGCTGTAATACAAAGTTAAAGACACGTGTACCTTTACCACCACTTTGTGCATCTTTAACAAAATAAATACGTTGTAATTCTAAATACTCTGTACCTTTTGCTTCTGTTTGTCCTGCATCTACATTTATTTTAAAAAATCCTAATAATTCACCATGTTCTCTATAAAAGTAAGTTTCAGATTGCGGGTTATTCAATTCTTGTTCTAAAGCTTCTATACTATAGGCACTTTCAAAAAAGTCACGAAAATCTTCATCACTGTAACTACCTTCGAATGTTTCTCGGAAAGTAGTAATACAGATATCACGTAACATTTGTACTTCGGCTCGTCTTACTAAATCAATTTGATATGTCATAAT
This sequence comes from Staphylococcus sp. GDX8P114P-2, assembly GCF_017892945.1. Lineage (NCBI taxonomy): Bacteria > Bacillati > Bacillota > Bacilli > Caryophanales > Staphylococcaceae > Staphylococcus > Staphylococcus sp. GDX8P114P-2. The sequence continues at coordinate 18,744 of NZ_JAESMB010000007.1, forward strand.
AAATTATCTCCTCTTAATTTATAACAAGTTATCCCTATAATATAAATATATGTATTACATTTCAATTAAAATCTTTTATAAATTCTGCCAACTTAATTTTAGTCCTAATATTGTTAAACATTTATAATTATTTTATAATAGACCAGTTGCATGAATAATAATAAACCATATAATTGTGTTTAATTTCAATATAAAGCGTTTACTTACATTAAGAATAACTACAGCGTATTGTATAGGCAATAAATTCGTGATAGAGTATATTTTAGTTTTTATATTGTTCATAAATTTAAAATTACATAAGGGAGTGCCATAGCGCAATGAGTGAGACATTTAAGGCTTTAGTAGTCGATGAACAAGATAACAAAGTAATTAGTCAATTTAAAGAATTAACGATAGATGACCTTCCAGAAGGTGAAGTACTAATCAAAGTTAAATATTCTGGAATCAATTATAAAGATGCATTAGCAACTACAACTGGAAATAAGATTGTCAAATCTTATCCAATGGTTCCAGGTGTAGATTTAGCTGGTGTAGTAGAAGCGTCTGACAGCCATGCATATGAACCAGGCGATGAAGTAATAGTTACTGGTTTTGACTTAGGTGTAGCCCATTTCGGCGGCTTTAGCGAATACGCTCGTGTAAAAGAAGAATGGCTTGTCAAACTGCCTAAAGATTTAACACTAGAAGAAGCAATGATTTATGGTACGGCAGGTTATACTGCTGGTTTGGCAATTGAAACATTGGAACATAACGGATTATCAATTGAACATGCACCTGTACTAGTTCGAGGAGCATCAGGCGGAGTTGGGACATTAGCCGTTATGATGCTAAAAGAAATAGGCTTTAAAGTTATTGCCAGTACAGGCAAAACATCAGCTGCAGACAAATTGCAAACCCTTGGTGCTAAAGAAATTATTGATCGCCTCCCTGACAATGACTCTAAACCACTCGGAAAACGTACTTGGCAAGCAGTAATTGACCCTGTCGGCGGGGATGGATTAGCACATGCTGTAAAACATTTAGATTACAATGGTAGTGTTGCTGCTATAGGTATGACTGGTGGCGATAACTTTGCAACTTCAGTATTCCCATTTATTTTACGTGGTGTTAATATCTTTGGAATCGATTCTGTCTATACGAATTTACGTAAGAGACAATTAATTTGGCGTAGATTAGCAAAAGATCTTAAGCCAAAACAATTACACGATATCAAAACTGTCATTAGCTTCTCAGAACTTGAGTCTAGCATTGAAACAGTGGTTAACCATAAAAATGAAGGTCGCATTATTATTGATTTCGAAGCATAAATCAATATTTTACAACGTAACTCAATAACTATATGAGGAAGTATATAACAGCAATTTTATTCAGATGCTGTTATATACTTCCTTTTTCATGTATTCACAAATTGTTTTTAATTTAATTTTAATTATTAAATAGTCATTTTCAAATAATAATCCGTACAAATAAATAATATAGTTATATTTTATTATTTACAAGAATAAAATGAAAGCGTATACTTGTGTTTATGAATTTAATCAGGAGGGGAATTTTTTATGGGATTAAAAGTAAATAAGAAACTCATTTTCTTCTTAGGTGCACTTGGAGGATTACTTTATGGTTATGATATGGGAGTTATTTCAGGTGCCTTACTTTTCATTAAAGATGATATTCCACTAAATAGCTTTACTGAAGGACTTGTAGTATCTTCTATGCTCATTGGTGCTATTGTCGGTTCAGGTGCAAGTGGTCCTATGTCAGATCGACTTGGTCGACGACGCGTCGTCTTTATTATTGCAATTATATTTATCATTGGTGCCTTGATTTTAGCATTGGCTCCTTCTATGCCAGTATTAGTTATTGGCCGCTTAATTATTGGACTAGCTGTAGGTGGTTCAACTGCCATCGTACCGGTTTATCTATCGGAAATGGCACCTACTGCACAACGTGGTTCACTTAGTTCATTAAATCAATTAATGATTACTATCGGTATTTTATCTTCATACTTAATCAATTATGCTTTAGCACCAATCGAAGGTTGGAGATGGATGCTTGGTTTAGCAGTCGTACCATCATTAATTTTATTAATCGGTGTTGCTTTTATGCCAGAAAGCCCAAGATGGTTGTTAGAACATAAAAGTGAAAAAGCTGCACGTGATGTAATGCGTTTAACATTTAATGACAGTGAAATCGATAAAGAAATTGCCGCTATGAAAGAAATCAATCGTATTTCTGATAGCACATGGAATGTGTTGAAATCACCATGGCTACGACCAACACTAATTATTGGTGCAGTCTTCGCGTTATTCCAACAAATTATTGGAATCAATGCCATAATTTATTATGCTCCTACGATATTTAGTAAAGCTGGCTTAGGCGATGCCACATCAATTTTAGGTACTGTGGGTATCGGTACAGTTAACGTTTTAATTACAATTGTCGCTATTATGATTATTGATAAAGTTGACCGTAAGCGTTTACTTGTTATAGGTAATATTGGTATGGTCTCTTCATTATTAATCATGGCAATATTGATTTGGGCTATTGGAATTCAATCTTCTGCTTGGATTATTATTTTATGTCTAACAATATTCATTATATTTTTCGGTTTCACTTGGGGACCAGTATTATGGGTTATGTTACCAGAATTATTCCCAATGCGTGCACGTGGTGCAGCAACAGGTGTAGCAGCACTTGTGTTATCAATTGGTAGTTTACTTGTAGCACAATTCTTCCCAATGTTGACTGAAGTTTTACCGGTAGAACAAGTCTTCTTAATCTTTGCAGTCATTGGTATTTTCGCATTATTCTTTGTAATCAAGTATTTACCAGAGACACGCGGACGTAGTTTAGAAGAAATCGAAGCAGATTTACGTGCTCGAACAAATGCTACTGAAGCTCATCTTAAGGAATAAAAACATACTAAAACGAGTCGGGATATAACTATCTTTGACTAAAAAATAAACGTCAATTTCTATTAAGAAGATATAGAAATTGACGTTTTCTTTAGTTTTATGAAATATCATTAACCCAAACCAAGTTCTTGCTTAACTTTTTGTTTGTTTTCGCATAGTCTTTTGAATACCAAAATATAAACTTCGTTTTATATTAAGATAAGTTATCAAACTTTAGCTATTAGTGATTACATAGTTAGTCACTAATATTTTATATACATACCTCCTGAATTTGGTTCAGTAGATTCAAAGCCAAATTGTTTATATAATTTATCTGCTGGATAATCAGCAATTAAGCTTACATAACTACTTGGTACAGCAACCGCTTCGATATAATCCATAATATGTGTTAATACCATTTTGCCATAACCAAGTCCTTGATATTTTGGGTCTACAGCAACATCGATTATTTGAAATGCCGTACCACCATCACCAATTACTCGGCCCATCGCAAAACCGTAACCATCATCATAAATCACAACATCAAAGCACGCATTGCCTAATCCTTGTTCAGCTGCTTGTATTGTCTTTTCACTCATACCTGAGTCTTTTCTTAAGCGACGGTATGTTTCAACAGTTGGTGGTTCATGTTTTATATCAATCATTTGTAATTCTCCTATACTTATTTGTTCAATTAATAAGATTAAGACTTAAACTATCTCTTGTAAGACATTATGATATTACAAATACTGTTGTATCACTTTTTCATTATCAGCTTTAAATACAGCATTGTGACTTGAAACATAGCCTTCTGGTTTGGCACTAGGCTCTACATATTGTTTGGCCAAATTTGCGGCATTACCAGCATCACTAAATGCACTAGCAATCAGATGTACTTTTGCTTCATGATGTACAATATCACCACAAGCAAATAGACCAGGTACGCTTGTTGTAGTATTACCTAACCCTTTAATTTGATATTCATTTAACATTTCAACACGTGTAGTCGCTTGAGCCAACAAAGTGCTTTCACGATCAAAACCATGACTGACAATTACTTCATCATAATTTGCTGTATCAATTTCTCCTGTATCTGTATTTTCTAATATCACTTGTTCTATACAATCTCCGGCAGGATCGCCTATCAGTTGTTTAATTTGGGTATTAGGTAGTTTTCTGACTTGTAACTCTTCTAACAATTGATTCATTGCTTCGTAACCACTAATATCTGCTTTACGTAAATTAAGGTCACGCTTTTCGCATATCCACTTAAATCGCGTGCCCAGTCTAATGCAGAATTACCTGACCCAGAAATTAACACATCTTTATTTTTAAATTGTTTTAATGATTGTACTACGTAATGTAAATTAGTTAACTTATATCGTTCGGCGCCTTGAACATTTAATTCTTTTGGATTGATAATACCACCGCCAATTGCAATAATAACACTTTTAGACTCATAAACATTTCCTAAATTTGTCTCTAATTCAAAGTGGCGTTCATTTAGTTTACGAATATCAATAACTTTTTCTCCTAAAGCTACTTCAGGATTAAAATGTGTTCCTTGAGAGACCATGTCTTTAATAATTTCATAACACGGTTTCGGTGCCAATCCCCCAATATCCCAAATTATTTTTTCAGGATATATATGCATCTTGCCACCTAGTTTCTCCTGTACATCAATAATTCTAACGTCCATGCCCCTTAAACCTGAATAAAAACTAGCGAATAGCCCAGCTGGCCCGCCACCTATAATTGTTACGTCTTTCATATATAATCCTCCAAACATGACACCATTTACTAGTCATTATCCTATAGTTGATAACCATTATCAATGAAAAACATCAATATCTCGTAAAAATCCATATTTCGACCTATATAAAAAGAGAAAAGTGCACAAATAGACATCGTTTGTGTTCTTTTCTCTCGTAATATGTTGTACCTTGATTATTTATTCATTATGAGGAGCTTTAACTATTGCATTTCTTAATAAAAAGAATAACAAGATAAATCCTGCTGTTAAAGTTGTATGTCCAATACCAGCAAAACCAGCAAATGATTCTGGTACGTTTTTACCAATTACTTGGAATGTACCTTTAGTAAACATCATTCCAACTGTCGATAATACACCTAAATTATAAATAATAAAGAACCAGTTAAATAAATAGTAACTACTTAACTTAAACACTTTATTTAAAGGAAGCATGATTAGATGCATAAACATACCTAATATTAACGTATGCGTATGCACAACGACTAATTGTGTCTCTCCTGTAAAGTCATATGCTAAGGTAAGCTCTCTATAGTAAAATCCACTCAATAACCCTAAAATTGTATAAACCAAAAATGCATATAAAATTCTACGCATAATATATCTCCCTTCTTATCAACCACTGCCCGTTATAACATACTATTATTTTTTAGTCTTTTTAAAAATAGCAATTAGTGACAAAATAATAGCTATAATAGCGACAATCCATAAAGGTGTAGTATTTTGTTGCTCTTCATCTTTGCTCTCACCTTGCTCTTGAGCAGTGTTGGCACTCACAGTCGTAACAGGTGCTGGTTTTTCAGCATCCTTACCACCTGTCCATTTTACGGTTTCACCATCTTCGTAAGTTTGGTAAGCTTTCCATTTATATTGACCTTCCTCTTCAGAATTTGCCACTTGTATTGGAAAATCAATAAATTCATTAGGTCCGATGCCTTCACCTGTTGCAGTCCAAGTAACTTTTGTTATATTACCTTTTGAATCTTTAGTAAATTTATGTTTGAAACCGTCCACTGGTGCTACTGCTACTAATTGTAACCCATCAGGCACTACTAATTCGACCTTTGTTGTATTCGTATCCTTCTCTACTGGCACACGCACATCATGTTTTTCATATGCTCCCGGTTCACTTTTGTCTGGATTTAATGTTACATGGGCATTAGCAATATTAGTCATTAATACCATTGTAAAGACAAAGAATGCCATTAAACTTATTTTTTTAATCATTGTTCTACTCCTTTAACTTGGTATTTGAATTTGACTCATAATAATGCCAGCTAGCACTAACATAATACCAATTATTATTTCACAATATAATACTTTCTTATTAACTTTTTGTAAGTTCGTTAAAGCTCTAAAACTTTGATAACCACCTAATGTGATCATTAAAATAGTTCCAATTATTTTTACATAAAACAAACTGCTCCAAGTTGTTACACTAGACCAAATAGCCGCCAGACTTGTTTCGTCTATTGCCATCAATACTCCAGATATGACAAGTGCAATCACTGCGCCTAGATTAAGTTTAAAGAAAAACCGTTTTACTTTTACAATGTCTTGCAACTGTTTAGTAGTTGCTAACCAAACTAAGTACACCATACCGCCTAGCCATAATGCCATGCCTAATAAATGTATTGATCGTAGTATAATTGACCACAATGGAAAACTTTGGGCCCAAACATGTCCAGACATACTTAATGTCACAATAATAATTAAAGAGATTGCTATATACCAAATAGTCATCATCTCATTTAAAGTAAATAATAGTAACAATACTATTATAGCTATCATTGCTAATAAGAATGGCGCTTGCAATAATGCAGTCATGTCTAAAGCCATTATGTTTGAAACAAGTTCTGGAGACAATGTCATTATGTAAATAATAGCCGTTATAAATGCCATAGCACTTAATATCCAAGAGATTGGTTTGTAACTAAAGAATGCCAAATATGTCGGTAATTGGTAACGTTTGGCTACACTATTGACTAAAAATGATCCCATTAATACGATAAGACTCCCTTCAGTAATAAATCTAAATAGACCAAACCAAAAGTTAGAAGTCTCATAAAACGGTGGTGTAACATCTATATTACTTGTAGTCTTTTTATTAATAGAAAATTCAAATTCATCTTGAATTTCATGACCATCAGCTGATGTTGTATGCCAACTCACTTTGTGTGTCCCGTTGTCCAGTTGGCCTACATCAAAGGTCAAAGTTTGGTTGGTTCCAGAATTTGTTGGTTTAAATTCACCAAGAGACTTTCCCTTATCATCAAAAATTGTAATACTAGAATATTTAGTATTTACTGGTTCATTATAGTGCAATTCTATTTGTTGAGGATGCGATACTACACTGTTTTGAGCAGGCGTTGTACTTTCTAATGTAGAGTGAGCAGAAACTTGATTTGTTGCTACTGCCATTAAAAGTAGTGCAAAGAAGACTACTATCAACGTGCTTTTGGACATAACTCTCTTTGTATAAAGCAGCATATTATCCCCCTATATCATTTATTTATGCTTCTTCACAATTTTATAAAACAATAGTTATATAAACAATACAAATACTGATTTGTCATGTTTTCGTCAAATAATTAAATAGCAAATTCACCCATTACAACACAATATGAAAAGAGGTTGGGACAATTTTGATTTGTCCCAACCTCTCTAGTTTTATTATTATTTAAAGTTATTCTTGTGCTTCAATATCATCTATTTTATCGACTTTGCGTTGTGAGCCGCCTTCCCAAGCGACATTTAAATATGCTTCAACGTTTTTCTTAGCGACTTCTATGCCAATAATTTGAGCACCCATTGTTAGAATTTGTGCATTATTACTAAGTTGGGCACGTTCTGCAGAATAAACATCATGTGCTAATGCTGCACGGATACCTTTCAACTTATTAGCAGTAATAGCTACACCAATACCAGTGCCACAAATTAACACGCCACGTTCATTTTGACCTTCTTGTATACTTTTACCTACTTCTGCTGCAACATCAGGATAATCTGTCTCTGCACATTGATGGCAACCAAAATCTTCTACTTCATGACCTAATTTTTGGACATGTGCTTTTACCGCTTCTTTTAATTCATATCCATTATGATCTGCACCAATAGCTATTTTCATAGTTATCTTCCTCCTTAAAATTAATTATGCACCACTAAATGGTTTAAATTGTGCTAACATTAAATAAGATGACATTGCACCAGGATCGACATGTCCTTGTGAGCGATGACCTAAACGCTTGGAGCGCCCTTTGTTAGAAACAATATCTTTTGTACTTTCCATACCTTGTTTGGCAGCGCTTAGAGCTTTATCAAATGCCTCATGAAACGGTGTTTGTTGCGCTTTATATTGCTGTAATGTCGTGAAAAATGGTTCTAAAGTATCTATCATGGTCTTGTCACCAATTTCAGCTTTCCCTCTATCTTTAATGCCTTTACTAAATGCAATCCAATAATCATAGAGCCCTTCGTCATCTAATTCAGTTTTATTTTTAACTGCGACAGCTGCTTTTAGATAACCTGATGCATATAAAGGACCTACTGAAGATCCCACAGCATCTAAAAAGCTTTTTCCAATTGCCACACTAATTTTTGCTATGTCTTGTTGATCTTGTAACTCAGATTCGAGTGTTTGTTTTACTGCTTGATACCCAATATTCATTGTGACACCATGGTCACCATCTCCTATTTTGCGATCAAGTTCACATAAATTATCTTTTTCTGTTTCGAATAACTCAGTTAATGCTAATAGATAATCTTTAAAGTTATCATTTGTTAATGTCATGGTTTCACCTACACTTCTTTAAAATTAGGACAATCAACCGCATGGTCAATACAACCTTTTAATGTTTCATCTAATTTCATTAACGTGACAGAAAAGCCACCCATTTCCATCGACGTAATAAAATTACCAACATAAGTTTTATAAACATTAATATTACGTTCATTTAAAATCGCATTAACTTCTTTATTAATGATATATAGTTCCATTTGAGATGTTGCACCCAAACCATTGACCAATACTACGACATCATCATTTTCCTGATAGATATTTTCTTTTAGTATATTTTGCATAATCACTTTAACTGTTTCTTGTGCAGTACGAATGGTAGTCTTTTCAATACCAGGTTCGCCATGATGTCCTAAACCGATTTCCATCTCGTTATCTTCCAAATCAAAACTAGGTTTGCCAGTTTGTGGTAAATAACATGGACTTAAGCCAATACCCATTGAACGAGTATTATCATTTGCTAATTGTGCAAGACGTCTTACCTCTGCTAAATCATGGCCAAAGTCTGCAGCTGCACCTGCAACTTTATAAACTAATAATTCGCCTGCAATACCACGGCGATCGTCAAGTGTTTTCGAAGATGCTACATCGTCATTACCAATTACTGCAACGGTAGTAATTTCATCTTCAATTTCAGTCATTTCACTCGCCATTTCGAAATTCATTAAGTCTCCAGCATAATTGCCATAAATATATAACACACCATGACCTTGATCAATTTCTCTTGTCACAGCTTGGATTGGTATTGGAGAAGGAGATGCAAAAATATTACCAACTGCTACACCATCAGCCATGCCTTGTCCTACATAGCCTAAAAATCCAGGTTCATGACCAGAACCACCACCGATTAACACACTTACTTTTCTTTGCGGATTTCTTTTTTTACCAATCAGTGCACGTTGATGCAACTCAGAGCGTCTAATATACTCAGGGTAAGCAGCTACATAGCCACTCATGAGTTCATCAATGACATTATCAGGATTATTTATCATTTTTTTCATTACTTACCTCTCCTTTGACCAAATGTTATTTACTATGGAACTAATACTACTTTTAATGATTTGTCACCTTGTTTCATAAGTTCGAATCCCTCTTCGAATTGATCTAATGACAATTGATGTGTCACTACGCCTTCAGTTGGGAAATCACCTTTTTGAATACCATCTATAACTAATGGATAACAGTATGGACCTAAATGACTACCTAATAAATCTAATTCTTTACGGTCAGAAATAATACTCCAATCAACTGTAACTGGATCTCCAAATACTGAAAACTCTACGAAAGTTCCTAACTTACGAATAGCACTTAGCCCTTGTTCTACTGATTTTGGATGTCCTGTTGCTTCGATGTAAGTATCACAGCCATAGCCATCTGTTAATGCTTTAATCTCTTTCACTACATCTACTTTAGATGGATTCATTACAATATCTGCGCCGAATTTTTTAGCTAATTCCAAACGGTCATCTTTCATATCAAGTACTACTAATGTTTCAGCTCCATTTTTCTTCGCTGCGCCTACCATACCAAGTCCTAAAGTACCAGCACCTGATAACACAACAAAATCACCTAATTTAATATTGGCACGTTGCACTGCGTGTAAGCTACACGCATATGGTTCAATTAAAATAGCTTCTTCTATAGGTAAATCTTCTGGCACTTTATAATTAATTGCTTCCTTCGTAAATTTCATATATTCTGCCATGCCGCCATTGACATTATTTTGGAAACCATATAAATCATGTTTTTCGCACATCCAATACTGACCACGGTTACAAAATCTACAATCCCAACAAGGTACAATTTGTTCAGATATTACACGGTCACCAATTTCAAAATCAGTAACAGCATCGCCTTTGTCAACGATACGTGCAATAAACTCATGCCCAGGAATCATTGGTGCTTTAATGTATGAAGGTTGTGTTTCGTCACCCCAAAAGCTAGGTGCCCCTCCATAAGCTTTAATATCTCCAGCACAAATTCCGCATGCTTCTACTTTGACGATAATTTCTTTGTCATTTTCCAGTGTCGGTGTATCTACAGTTTCATATTTATAATCACCAGGTGCATAAGCTACTACTGCTTTCATTTTTTCTGGATAATTGTTTTTAGTCATAATCAAATAACTCCCTTCATTTTGGAAAACGCTTTCATTTACACTTTATATTCTAATATATTTTTTCGTTTCTTTCAAATATTTTTTCATTTCTTTTCGTTTATCTTCGCTTATATTTGGTTATTGAGTATATTGTACAAATCATTTATGATAAATTTAAGGATGTGACTGAAATGAAAATGTACCCTGATGAACGCAGAGAACATATATATACGTATATAAAATCTCACAAACGCGCTACTGTTAAGCAACTTTCTGATTATTTAAGCGTCACTGAAGCAACCGTGCGCAGTGATTTACGTAGATTAGAAAGCGAAAATAAAGTGATACGCACACATGGTGGTGCCAAAGTAAATGAAAATTCGGGTTCTAAACTAAATTTTTCTTACCGCTTAACTCAAAAGCATAATGAAAAACATCTTATCAGTATGCACGCGCTAGCAAAAATCAAACCACAACAATGTATTATGATTGATGCAAGTTCCACTACATACGAATTGGCAAAATTACTTGCTGAAACAACTATGGAATTAACTATTATTACGAATGGTTTAGAAAATGCCGTATTATTAAAAGAAAATCCAAATTTAACTGTGTTAATTGTCGGCGGCTTTGTATCTAAAGATTCTAATGCAATAACAGGGAATATAGATTCTCAAATTTTAGAAATGTATCATATTGATTATTTCTTTTTATCTTCGAACGGTTTGACTATGGACAATGGTTTAACTGATTTTTCTTTACCAGAAGTTCAATTAAAAAAACAAATGGTTCAAGAAAGTGATCAAGTTATTGCTTTAATAGACCATAGTAAGTTTGATGTATCGTCGACTTTATCTTTTGCTAAAATTGCTGATATTAATGAAATAATTACTGATGAATACCCTGCAGCAAAATGGCAAGCAAACGTTCCATTTACACTAACTGTTGCCCAAGATTAACTATCTGCATAACCACTATTTTAATCTTCATAAAAAAGCTGGAACAGCATACTGTTCCAGCTTTTACACATTAATTTTATTTTTATTAAGTAACACTACTAATTTAATGTTACTTAAATACCTCCAGACCAACCTACGTTGGTAAAAATATATAATATAATCGAACCTATAACTAACCATATAATAAATAATGGACCCATAAATTTAATCCAAGCACCAAAATTTGCCCGTGCTATGGCAATAGCACCGATGGTTGCACCTAATGTTGGCGTTATCAAATTACCTAATCCACCGCCAAAAGATAAAGTTGTTATTAACATTTGATCATTAACACCTAACGTATGAGTTACTGGTTGTAAAATTGGTACCATAACACTCATCAATCCTGAACCTGAAGGCACTAAAAAATTAAAGACAGTAGCAACTAGGAAAACAAGTATTGCTACAACCCCAGATGAAGCTCCATCTAGTTGAGTCGTTAATGTATGTACAATTGTGCTTAATATTTTTCCTTTTTCGAGAATAACACTAATTGTATTTGCCATAATAATAGCAAACGCCACTACTAACATTGGACGAGCACCTTCAATAAATCCTTCGACCATTGTTTCTGAATTTTTCCGTTTAACTATATAAGCTAAAATAAAACTCAGCATAAATATCGTGATAAATACACCATTACCATATCTTTCAGTCCACTGAAGTACACTATTACCAATAGCTAAAATAATTGGCGTAAAAACAACTAATGCAACGACAACTAAATCTCGCCATGTCACATGTCTATCATTATTATCTGTTTGGGCATCTTCTAAGTTGTCATCACTGCCAAACCAATCTTCTACTGGCATCGCACTAGATTGTGGTTTTTTAATAATACGACGTGTATACCATAGTACATAAATAAGTGTCACTATTAAAAACACACTATACATAATCGCTCTACCACCATAACCAGAATACATTGGCACTTCAGGATAAACGATTTGACCTAGTTTCGCCATACCAGAAGGAGAAACTGAAAAAGCCATATATAGTGGTAAGAAGGTCATTGCTAATGCCATAATAGGATCCAGTTTCAATCGCTTCGCTAAAATCACACCTAATGTTACAAAGACAATCATTTGGTCTCCACCGACAAAAAAACCTATAAATGCCATTAATAAAAATAAACCTGTGACAAGTGGCACAGCTCCAGCATGTTCAAATCGAAATATTAAATAATTAGTTACTTTTTTTACTGAATCTAAATAAAGTATTCCTCCTATAGAGCCACCTACAAATAGCAATAATGTTACTGTTTGGGCAGCCTGTATACCACCATCTAATAATAGTGTGATGGCATAAATAGGATTAACTGGGTTTTGCGTAATTTGATGGTAAGTTCCTTCTATAATTGTGCCATTTTTTTGTGTATTAAACTCACCTGCAGGAATAATATACGTTAAAAGACAAGCAAACATCATCATGATTAACATCATAATCAACACATGTGGCAATTTAAATCTGCGTTGTACTTTTGATACTGTTGATACTTTTTCTGTTTTGCTATAGTTTGATACATTATTGTTATTTGATGTTGTACTTGAACTATTCAACATATCACTCCTATCTCATTGATTTAAGTTTGCGCATAATTTTATTTGTCGCTATTTGGTATGCTCAACACTTTGTTGTTGATATCTATTAGCTTTAAATGGAACTCCAATATTTTCACGTAATGTTGTTCCTTGATAAGTTGCATCGTAATAGCCTTTAGCTTCTAAAATCGGTAAAACATTGTTAATAAACTCTTCATAATTATCTCCATAAATATGAGGTCCGAATATAAAACCATCTGCAGCTCCCGCCTCAAACCAATCAATTATTGTTTGAGCTACATCTTTATAAGTTCCAAAGAATGGAGATTTGCGTGTTGTTTCTTCTAATGCTACTTGACGTAAAGTTAAATTGTTGTCGCGTGCACGTTGTGCAATAGCTTCAGTAGTAGCTCGGAAACTATTTTTACCAACATCACCTAACTCTGGGAAAGGTGCATCAAGTTCATATTGAGAAAAATCATGGTGATCATAATAACGGCCTAAATAAGTTAACGCTTCTTCAATTGTTGTTAATGACTTTATTTCATCATAACGTGCTTCGGCAATATCAATAGTTTCACCTAGTATAGGTGATAATATAGGATAAATTTTAATATCATCAGGTTGGCGTCCATATTCAACAGCTTGTTGTTTAATGCTGTCATAATTCTTCACAGCACTTTCTATACTTTCACCAATAATAAAGACAGCATCTGCATATTGTGCAGCATAAGCTTGCCCTTTTGGAGACGCACCTGCCTGAAAAATTACAGGTTGACCTTGTTCTGATCTATCAATATTTAAAGGTCCTTTAACTTGGAAATAGTTACCTTGATAATTTAAAGTGTGCATTTTGTCCTGATCTACATATTGGTTATGCTCTACATCTCTTGGAAATGCATCGTCTTCATAAGAATCCCACAATCCTTGAACTACATTTATATGCTCTTCAGCTATGTCGTATCGAACATCATGCTCTGGATGTTCACCTTTACTATAATTGTCAGCACTTCCTTCTAATGGAGAAGTCACTACATTCCAACCTGCACGTCCATGACTCAACTTATCTATAGTTGCAAGTTGTCTCGCTATTGTAAAAGGTTCACTATAAGACGTAGAAATCGTTCCAACTAAACCGATATAACGCGTAATAGGTGCCAACGCAGCTAATAATGTTAAAGGTTCAAAACGATTTAAGAAATGTGGTATCGATTTATCATTAATATATAAACCATCAGCAACAAATAAAAAGCTAAAGCCTGCTTCTTCCGCTTGACGAGCAATTTTTAATTGAAAGTCAAAATTAGTACTAGCGTCACTAGGTACTTCGTCAGACTTCCAAGCATGCATATGACTCCCTGGACCATTTAACATTATGCCAAAATCTATTTTTTTATTGCTCATATAATCCCTGCTTTCGTATTATTTATTATCTTATTGCTAGGTGCTAGTTGCTTAACTGTCTTAACACGTAGCGCATGACTTTGCACTGGCATATGTAACATTAATTCATCTACATAGCCTTCGATGACTAATTGTTGTAATTCTACTTCTACTTCTTGTTTAGAGCCATGAATCACATCAATTTTCTGCTCTTCAACAGTTAACGCTTCTGAGGATTGTGTGCGAAATGCTTCAACTTGCTCGATGGTATTAACTGTTAAACTTTTACCTTCTGCTAAATTGACGCGATAATTCGTACGCCCCTCTTCAACTTGTTGTTTATCCGCATCATTTTCGACAACAACTGCAGCTGCTGCGACTACAAATATTCCCTCTGGAAACAATTGTTTATAAACACGTGCTGCTTCTTCAAGTGCATCTTTACTTGAATTGATGAAATACGCAAATATAAAATTCACTTGTTCCTTTGCAGCCAATTCAGCTGAAGAAGCACTACCACCCAATACAAAAATATTCGGTTTCGGTATATCATCCGAACGGTTAGCTGTTTGTAGTTGTTTAAATTCATGATCTTTTGGAAAGCTATTAGAGTTAAATTGATTTAATAAATGTAATTTTTCTTCAAAAGGAATGGGTGGATTTTGTAATTCTAATTGAAGTGCTTTTGTAGCTAATGGAAATCCTCCCGGCGCTTTGCCAACACCTAAATCTACTCTTCCAGGTGCTAATTGACTCATGAGATGAAATTGTTCAACTACTTTGAAAGGATTGTAATGCTGTAACATTACACCACCTGAGCCAATGTTTATGCGTTCTGTTTTAGATAATAAATGCGTTACTAATATTTCTGGACTCGTTCCCACGACTTCTGAAATATTATGATGTTCTGCTACGAAATAACGCATATAATTTAATTCATCTGCAATTTGTGATAATTCAATTGTCCGCTTTAAACCATCTTGCACTGATTCATGCTGTTCAATTGGACTTTGATCTAAAATGCTTAGCGCAACCATACGAATACCCTCCTAACTTGTTACCGTTTAATTATATTTATATTATGCCTCATTATTTATTTTGTCAATCATTCTTATCGATTTAGTCGGATTTAAGGTGATTAAAAAGGGAGTGGGACAGAAATCTGATTTTGAAAAAATGATTTCGTCGTCCCAACCCGGCAAGGATGACTAGCGTTGAAAAAAGCTTGGTTACAAGCGCATTTTCAATGCAGTCAGCTACTGCCAATATGAAAAGAAACTAGGACAAATCAATTTTGTCCCAGCTTCTAATTGAATTATTATACCCATGCTGAATTATTTTCTGTATAGGTCTTATCATTACTAATATCGTCACCATAATTAATCATAGATTCTGAAATTACACGAGAATGATAGCCAATACGTTCTAAAATAGAAATCATATCAAGATAGCGAACTGCCCCTTCAGGTGTACATTCACCAGTGCTCAAACGCTTAATATGTTCTTTACGTAGATCATGTTCTAAACCATATGCTTCTTGGCTACGTTTAACAATTTCATCTTTCTTAATATCATCATACACATTAATGATATCAACCGTATCTCTAAAGGACACAGTAACATGTTCGTACAATTGACTTATACTAGTTAATGCTTTTTCAGATATATTCACCTTACCTTTAGCTTGTATGTCTAAATCATCCATATAAGCTTGAGAAAGGCTAGAAACTTTTAAAATTGCTCTATTAACATCAAATAATACGGACATGCGTTCAGCATCATTTGCAGATAATTTCTTTTGCGATATCTTCGTTAAATATTGACGAATATTATCGTACATATTTTCTATGACTTGATGTTTTTCCTCTGCATGTTTCTTACTTTTTTCGTCTTTATTTTGCGCACTTTCTAAGATAGATAAAGACATTTTACCAAGATTTTGAATTTCATCTTGTGCTTCTTGCAAAGCAAAACTTGGCGCTCTATCTATTAAATTTTTATCTAATACTCTTGGTCTATATTGTTCATTCACATCATTACCAGGAATAACTTTTGTTACAATCCATGCTAACACGAAGACAAACGGTAATTGAATTAGAGTATTTGTCACATTAAAAGTACCGTGTGCAAAAGCAATAACCATTTCAGGATTTAATGACAATGCACGTTGAATCATTTCCATAACACTTTGATATAAAGGTAATATAATTAAGAAAATCGTAGCACCTATGACGTTAAACAGAACATGTACAAGTGCCACACGTTTAGCCGCTAATGAACCTGCTAAACTTGCTAATACTGCAGTAATTGTTGTTCCTATATTGTCACCTAATAATACCGGTAATGCACCATGTAATGAAATTAAATCATTGGCAAAAAATCCTTGTAAAATACCAATTGTCGCACTTGAACTTTGTATAATCACAGTTAAGAAAGTTCCTGCTAAAACACCTAATATAGGGTTAGATGAAAGATTTAACATAATTTCGTTAAAGCCGTCTAACTCAGCAAGTGGTTTTACCGCACCACTCATCAATTCCAATCCATAAAATAGTGCACCAAAGCCAAATAAGATCATACCTATATTTTTTGCTTTACGTTTGTGTATAAAGAAAATTAAAAATGCACCTAATGCAAGTATTGGTAATGCATATTCACCGATATCTATCCCGATGATAAAAGCAGTTACCGTAGTACCTATATTAGCCCCCATAACTACACCAATTGCTTGTCTCATTGTCATAAATCCAGCTGTAACTAAACCGATTGTAATTACAGTTGTACCAGAACTACTTTGAATCAAAATAGTCACAACCATACCTGCTATAACACCCATAATTGGGTTACTTGTAAATTTATTTAAAATATCGCGTAGTCGATCTCCAGCGCTAGCTTGTAAACCGTCACCCATTTGCTTAATTCCATATAGAAAAATACCTAAACCACCGATGAAAGTGAAGATAATCTCCATTGCAGATATATCCATTTTTGCACCTCTTCATATAATTTGTAAATCACGTTAATTATATCTAATGTTTTTTAAGCCAATGTAAATTTTAAGTTAATTTTTTAGAAGTAATAACAAAATATTAACGTAATATGATTACAAATTATCATAATAGTCTCATAATTTAAAATAAATATCAGCTGCATATATGCTATTGTTGAGCACTTTCATTGCCTATAACATTGATAGCGATTGCATTTAGCACAATATATCGTATAAAATCTTGTCACTTTATTAGTTATTCGCTAATATAAATAAGTATTAAAAATTGAAAGGAAGTATCTAGGTCATGATAAATGCATACAAACACGACAGTTCACAAGCAATTACTCGCTCAGCTTTAGACACTTCTACATCATGGATTAACGTGATTGACCCAGAACGCGAAGAAATTGAATTATTAATGTCACAATTTCATATTCCTGAGGATTTTATACGCGACCCTTTAGATTCAGAAGAAAGTGCTCGTATTGAATATGATGAAGATAGTGGCTATTCACTGATCATTATTGATTTACCTATAGTTAACAATAAAAATTTAAAAGTACTATCATTTATAACCATACCTTTAGGCATCATTATTGGTAATAAAAAAATATTAACTGTGTGTAGTGAAGAAATAGAATTTCTCGATAATTTTTCACGCCAACCTATTAATTTAAACTTCCATAGTCGTTTTGCTTTAAATATCTTGCTAACAATTGCCAATCATTATAATAGAAATTTACGTTTGTTAAACAAAACACGTTTAAGAATTGAGCGTGAACTAAAAAACAATGTGACAAATAAACAACTTTATAATCTAATGGAAGTAGAAAAAAGTTTAGTGTACTTTTTAGCTGCTTTAAAAGGTAATGATAATATTATTAAAAAGTTATTTCGTTTACCTGCAATTAAGCGATTTGAAGCTGACGAAGAATTATTAGAAGATTTAATTATAGAAAATAAACAAGCAGTAGAAACCACAGAATTGTACACTAATATTTTAGAAAGTATTACAACTTCATATGCATCTCTATTATCTAATGAAATGAATAATACAATGAAAACTTTAACATTATTCACTGTATTTTTAACTTTGCCTACGTTAGTCTTTAGCTTTTTTGGCATGAATGTACCCTTACCGATTGATGACCATAGTTATATCTCTTGGATCATCGTCATTGGACTTTCACTCATTTTAGTATCTATTGTAGGGGCATTTCTATGGAGAAAACAAAAACTCTGATGCTGTAAGACCTTGTTTTTAGGTTATTTATAATACTCAACCTTTTAGACTGTCGACAAAATTTTCAATTTTGTTGGCAGTTTTTTTATACACGCTTTCGGCGAGTGCTATTCTCGCAGGAGTCGGCATAAAACACCTTATTTTGGATCTTTAGTAAAAACTATACACGTCGTTTTCATAATGTAATAAATAACCACTTCGCATTAGTGTGCGAAGGGGTTATTTATGTTCTGACTGAAGGCTTTTTAACACTCATTAATTTTGTTGGCGGTATGTTTTGCGGAATGACAATAAAACAGTAATGATAAAGGTCACGCTAAATGCAATAAGCATACCAATAAAGTAATGTAACCATCCAGCATTGAGACCATTGATTGAAATAAAACCTGGTAAGCCAGCTGTGCCTAATGCTACAGCTTTAACTTTAAAGAATGAAACATACGCCGCTGCTACGCCTGAACCTACAATCGCACCGATAAAAGGATACTTCAATTTTAAGTTTACTCCAAACAGTGCTGGTTCTGTAATACCTAACAATGCTGAAATGCCAGACGCAGATGCTACACCTTTTAACTTCTTATTTTGTTTAATCACGCAGAACGCTGCTAAGGCAGCTGCACCTTGTGCGATATTTGACATCGTTGCTATAGGAAAAATAAAAGAACCACCTGTTGATGCGCTGTCAGCTATTAATTGGGTCTCTATCGCTATAAAACTATGATGCATTCCAGTAATGACGATTGGTGCATACAATAGACCAAATATCAAACCACCTATTGCACCTCCAAATTCGTATAACCACGTTAAGCCATCAGATAGCCAATAGCCTAAAGTACGTGTAATTGGGCCTACGAATAAAAACGTTAGAAACGCAGTCACAAATATCGAAACTAGAGGCGTTACTAAATTATCTAATGCTGTGGGCATAAATTTACGAAGACTAAGCTCTAATTTAGCTAAAATATATGACGCAACTAAAATAGGTAATACCTGTCCTTGATATCCTACTTGATTGATATCCAACCCAAATAGTTGCCATTGTGGTATTTCTTTATTTTGCTCTAATGCTTTAGGATAATCATATGCGCTCATTAATTCTGGATGCACTAGTATCATACCTAATGCTGCACCAAGAAAGGCATTGCCACCAAATCGCTTGGCCGCGCTAAAACCAATTAAAATTGGCAATAGTGTAAATGGCGCATTAGCAAAAATATTAATCATTTCTGCCAACCCAGCAAATTGCTGATGTATTTCTATAATAGATTGATTCTCATAAAATAAACCGGGTGCCGTCAATATATTATTAATACCCATCAATAAGCCGCCCGCTACAATAGCTGGAATAATGGGTACGAAAATATCTGATAACATTTTCACAAATTGTTGTAGTGGATTCATTCGTTTCGTCCCTTGAGATTTTACCTCTGAAGTCGTCGAAGCTTCTTTACCGGTAAGTTTTTCAAGTTCACTAAACACTTTGTTAACAATCCCTGAACCTAATATGATTTGATATTGTCCACCAGTCATAAAAGTTCCTTTGACATGTTCTATCTCAGCTAATTGATTCTCATCAATCTGCTCTGTATCTTTTAATACCAATCTAAGTCTAGTAGCACAATGTGCCATCGTATCGATATTATCATTTCCACCTATAGCGGTTAAAATTTCTTCTGCAATCTTTTTATTGTTCATATTAATAAACCTCCACAGTAAAATAGAACCGGTTCCAAAACACATAAACAATTGTAACCGGTTCCAACTAAAATCGCAAACTTTTTTTTAATTATTTCCTACTCCAACCTACTTTTAGTAATTTTTTGTAAATTACGTCCATTTTGTTACAGATTCAACATTTTCTATATTTATAGTTAATATTTAATTGCTTTCTACCTATATTTTAGTTATAAAAGAATTAGATGATTAAAAGGAGCAATGATTACAATGAATAAAAAAGTATTCAGTATTGGCTTAATTGCCGTAATGCTAATTGTCAGTGTTGTACTCATAATTATTATGATGACTTCAGGTGAAAAAGAAACTTATTTTGGCTATATGAAAAATAGTAACACTGCTGACAAAGTAATTAACGAAAAAGATCATAAAATCGAAGAAAATGTTAAGCTACCTGCAAAAGATGGATTTTCTCCAAAAGAAGGAGATTTTGTAAGATTAGTAAAATCCTCTAAATCAGATGAATATACTAAAATGCAAGTAGTTAGCCATGATGATGTACCTCACGGATTAATGATGAAAATACATGACATGGACGAAATGAAACATTAATCGAATGCTTCACTACTGTTCAAAAAAATAGCGCGCCCATTTAATTCAACTTAAATGGACGCGCTATTTTATGACACTAAATATTAAATATTATTGTGGTTTATATTTATCATCAAACTCATTATACTTTGCCTTTTTAATATTTTTCTTCGTTTCAGTATCAAAACCTTGAACTACTATGCCTTTAAAAGTACTAATAGGTTGAACCACGTATGTGATTGACGGATTATCTTTAAACTTCACTTCTTTATAATATAATCCTTTTTGCCCACTGTATTTTGTTTTTTCCTCTTTTATTTTATCTGTTAAATTATGCTCTGCTAAATATTTATCTACTAATTCTATATTTTTATGTCCTTGATACATTCGCATTCCAATAAATAAAGCAGCAGCTACTATAAACGATACAATTAAAATAACAATTACTTTCAAAACCGTTTTCATTACTAATCTCCTTTGAATCTGCAATTTTTATCATGTTCTTTTTAGTATGACTTAAAATATTTATTTTAGAAAGACATACTCAAGATTTGTAACAAAATCTCCTTAATATTAACTATTTAACTAATAAATTTACCTATATCTTCTTAGATTACTATATTTGTACCTTAGACAAGCGATTCTTTATTGACAAGACGCTTACTTCATACTATCGTTAAGTTTCAAAAGGGGTGACAAATATGACAAAAAAAGATAATTATTTGGAACGACAACTATGTTTCTTATTTTATGTATCTTCGAAAGAAATTATCAAAAAATATACATCATATTTAAAAGAGTATGACTTGACGTATACTGGGTATATTGTTTTACTCGCTATCGAAAGCGACGAAAAAATCAATATTAAATCACTAGGGGAACGTGTATTTCTTGATTCCGGTACATTAACACCTTTACTGAAAAAATTAGAAAAAAAAGGTTATGTCGACCGTATTCGTGAAACAAACGATGAAAGAAATTTACAAATTTCACTGACAGAGAAAGGCAAATCTATCCAAGAACCACTTTCAAAAATTTCCATGCAAGTATTTGGTGAGTTCGATATGGATTTAGATGAAGCAATCGAGCTAAAATCAACGCTTCAAAATTTCGTAAATAAGAACTTCTCAAAAGATCTGTAAATTCCATTAGTTGAGGTATCTAGAGTAAGTCTATGCAGAATTAGCCTTAAACTTTGCCTTTTGCTTGCCTTTTTACCTCTATTTAATTTACTTTACCTCTCCTTAGCGCATATATATGTACTAATATGTGTCTTTGCTTTCTTTTTCCACTTTTACCTTTTACAATATAGCTAGATGATACTTTAACTATTGCAACATATTATCCATTTTAATAAAGGGAGCGATATTGTATGGCATTTGAAAAAAAACCATTTAATAATGCTTTATTTGACGTTGATCCAGGTGAATTTTTTAAGGATTTTGGACGCCAAATATTTGAACAAACGCCACTAAAACGTGATATAAAAACTGACATAATTGAATTTGAAGATAAATACACTGTAGTAGCCGAATTACCAGGTTTCACTAAAGAAAGTATAACCTTACAATATGAGAACCAAGTACTTACTATTGTTGCTGATCAAGTAATTGTTAATGAGGCTGACAAAGGTACTGTTATTCATAAAGAACGTAATACACACAATTTACGTCGTCAATTCTCATTTGAACATATTGATAAAACTAAAATTGCAGCGACTTTTACTAACGGTTTACTATATGTAACATTACCGAAAAAAGTAGACACCGTTGATGATGCATCAACAATTGAAATTAACTAAATTAAACTAATAAAGGCTAATGTAATCGCATAATTACATTAGCCTTTATTATATACGTATCACAGTATAGTTAGTTAAAACGGTGGATGCCCTAAAACTGATTCATCAAAGCGTTCTGGTATTAACACTTTGCGCATAATTACGCCTAAATCACCGTCATCACTTTCATGTTCTGCATACACTTCATACCCTCGTTTTTTGTAAATATCCAATAACCATGGATGTTTGCGTGCAGAAGTCCCTAAAGTAACTGCAGGTGCTTTTAAAGTATCACGTAAATACGTCTCTTCCACATAGGTCAATAGTTTACTACCAATGCCTTGTCCATCATAACTAGGTTTCGTGGCAAACCACCATACAAATGGATACATAGAAATACGACTTTGTCCTTCCCATGGGTAACGCACTGTTATTGTAGAAATAATTTCACTATCATTTTCCAATACGAAAGTAGTACTATTAGTTAAATTTTTCTTAACTAATGCTAAATCAGCATTAACAGATGGCCAATCTATGCCTAATTCTCGTAATGGTGTAAATGCTTCATACATTAATTTTTGCAATGCTTCAGCATCAGCTTCTACTGCTATTCTAATATTATATTCAGACACAATAATACTCCTCCTTGTTCTCATTACTTAGCTGTAATATTCAAATCACCTGCATAAATAGTACATGCTCAACAAGAGTAGTACAATTAAAATGACTTGAGCAAGTCACAGCCCAAGTCATTTATAGTTATTTTATTTTTCTTTTGTGACCATACTATTTCTATCACCATTTAAGTACGCATAAACAAGACCGACAAAAATACCCCCACCAATATAGTTACCAATAAATGCATAGAATAAATTTTTAAGTACATCTAACCAACTCAATGCTTCTAAATTATAAAACACCATACCTGCATATAAACCAGCATTAAACACTACATGTTCATATCCCATGAACACAAATACAATTACGCCACAAGCAATAAAAAATGTTTTAGAAAGCCCATCCTTAAATTGTATCGATACATAGATACCTATGTTGATAAAGAAATTACAAAAAATAGCTTTTACTAATATTTCATACCAGGATGAGTCAACTGTTTTAAGTTGTACCATATCTGACAATGCTGTTATCATTTCAGGCGTCATTATTTGAGTGAATTTCATTAAACCAAATAAAATAAAACCCCCCACAATATTAAAAGCAAAACACACCATAGCAATTACAACTATTTTGTTTAATGTTATTATTTTGTAATACCATCCAATAGTTAAGTACATAAAATTACTAGTTAACAACTCTGAGTGCGTTAGTACAATTAACACTAAAGCTAAACTAAAGGATATTGCACCTACTAAGCCTATTAATCCATCATTTGTTCCAGCAAATAACGTTTTCATAGCAAACATAAACACAGTAACTATAGCTAATAAAAAACCTGACATAATAGCTTTCAATATGTATCGTCCAGGTGTACGTTCGATCATTACTTGCTTCATTTGTACTTGATTTACTGCGTTTTCGACTGTAGCTTTTGACATAAACGTATCTTCCACAGACTTTGTATTTTTAATCATAGTAAATCCCCTTTAAAATTAATATTTTTTTAAAATTCAATTACATCATACTAAAATGTTCACTTATATGATAGAGGTGAATTTCGACACAAAGTATTAAAGATATTGAATTTACCTACTAAAGAGCGTAAACTTTACTTGTATCTAAAAATAACACAAGGAATATAAAGAAAGGGGCCTACACGATGAACACACAGTTTTCCGTAGCCATTCATATTTTAGTACTACTTGCAGCTGAAAAAGAACCTAGTTCTAGTCAGTATATCGCTTCAAGTGTTAACAGTAATGCTACGCTAGTGAGAAAAATTTGTCGCTATTTAAAAGATGGTCACTTTATAAAAAGTAGTCAAGGTGTGGCTGGCTATAGTTTAAATACCCCTGCCTCTGAAATTAATTTAGGCGCTGTCTATCAATATATATTCAACGCTGAGACACACTTTGCAAAAATTCATCAAGATACCAATCCTAACTGCCCAATAGGACATAATATTACGCACGTATTAGATGATATTTATCAAGAAGTAGATCAAGCTATCATTGATAAATTAAGTAACTACACTATTGCAAACATCCATCATCGTATAAGCAATTAAAACAACTTTTTATTTGTTATTCAAAGGTCCTTATTATTGAATAACAAAATATAACTTGTACCGATTTTGTAACTTGCTGACGCCCGGGGTAATAGTATGAGTGAGAGACTACAGGCTCGAACCAAACCCCAGGCAAGCATGCACGGTCAAAATCGAATATTTTAAATGCAGTCAGCTACTGCCAATTTGAAAAGAGTCTAGGACGAATCAATATTGTCCCAGCCTCTCCCTTATTTTAAACATAGAGCTTTATGTTCCAAACTTTATTTTAATGCTGGAATATAGAATAGCGCATTTTCATAATGATAAACCAGTTGTGAATAATCAAATGGCACTCCTGTAGTCGTATAAAATAATTGCTCATATCGTAAGCATGGTTCTCCAGCTTGTAATGATAGTTTTGGCGCTTCATTCTCTGTTAATTTATCTACTTTAAAATAAATATCTGAAAAGCCAATTTTCACTTTTAAGTGCTGCTCTAAATATTCAAATATAGAAGACTCTGCTATCCCTTCATTTAAATACAACACTACACTTTTGTTAAAATAAGATAACTCAGTACAAAACGTTTTATTATCTACATAAATAACTCTCTCAACTTTATAAATTGGTTCATCAGCCTCTAATTTCAACTGCTTTTGTACATGTTTACTAGGTGTTACCTCAGCTACTTCTTTCACTTCATAAGTCAATTGACGTCCAACTATTTCATCATGAAATCCACTAGCTGAAAATAAATTAACATAGCCATCTTTCTTTTTGTTTCTCACATATATTCCGCTACCCCTAGTTTGAAATATAATACCCTTTTTTTCCAAATTCTCTAAAGCTTTTATCACAGTGCTCTTACTCACACCATATATCTCTTTGAATTTTTCAACGTTAGGTAATTTATCTCCCGCTTCATAATGTTCTTTTTCTATATATTCATTTATTTCTTGAGCAATCATTTCGTATTTCAGCATACCTAGTCCTCACTTATATTATTATAATCTAATTTTAGCATGATATAACATAACATAACAGACAATCTAAATACACCCCTCTTTACAAATTGTACCGGTACAAATATAATAGGCTTATGTTATTTGAAAACGCTTTACTAAAAGAGAGGGGTAGTTTATGTGTCAGCTAAAAATGAAACATTAGCACAAAATATTTTAGAAGCTGTAGGTGGAGAAGAAAATATTATCAGTAGCACACACTGTGCAACACGATTACGTTTAGTCTTAAAACGCTCTCAACCTGATGCCAAAAAGAAAGTTGCTAATATCGATGGTGTAGTTACCGTTGTAGAAAACAATGGCCAATTTCAAGTTGTTATTGGCAATAATGTAGGAGATGTCTATAAAGCTTTCGAAAGTTTAATTCACTCCGAAGACACTAATGAGACAACGCAAGCGTCTAACAAATCAAAAGGAAGTATATTAAATAGAGTTATCGCTACTATGTCTGCAGTATTTGCACCATTTATTTACATTTTAGCAGCAGCAGGTATTTTGCAAGGACTACTTATAATAAGCAAAATGATCTACCCTCCAGTAGAACATACAGGTACTTTTGAAGTATTTAACTTTATTTCATGGGCACCTTTCACCTTTTTACCAATTTTTATAGCTATTACAGCGGCTAGACATTTTAATGTAAATTTATATATTGCTGTAGCATGTTCAGCTGCTTTAGTTAGCCCAGATTTAACAGCGATAATAGATAAAATTGGTTCAGGAGATACAGTTAAATTTCTAGGTATACCTTTATCAGAGACGAGTTATACAACATCTGTATTACCACCATTGTTTCTAGTATGGTTATTATCATATGTTGAAAAATTCCTAAATAAATATATTCATGATGTTGTAAAACCTTTATTCACACCATTCTTTAGCATTGTAATTATGGTACCTCTAACATTAATCGTTATCGGCCCTATTACTACATTGATTGCTCAAGGATTAGCTGGTGGCTTTAATACTTTAGTTGATGTTGCGCCATGGTTAGCCGGCACATTAATCGGTGGATTTTGGCAAGTTTTTGTTATTTTCGGGGTACATTGGGGTATCACACCTGTAATTTTATCCAATTTTGAACAATATAAAAGCGATGCCTTTCAAGCTTATCAGACGATTGCAGTTATATCTCAAATTGGTGCAGTTTTAGGAGTATTAATTAAAGTTAAAATTATCGATATCAAGCGTGTTGCTTCATCAGCAGCTATAACTGGTATCTTTGGAATTACAGAACCATCAATGTATGGTGTTAACTTACGCTTTAAAAAGCCCTTTATTATCGCCTGTGTCAGTGGTGCTATAGGTGCTTTTGTCGCAAGTTTCTTTAACCCTAAATATTATGCTTATGCTGGTTTACCAGGTCCTATTACTATCTTTAATGGCTTCAGCCCAGATAATCCTACGTCGATTTGGGGCATTATTATAGGGTCACTTATAGGTCT
This sequence comes from Staphylococcus sp. GDX8P114P-2, assembly GCF_017892945.1. Lineage (NCBI taxonomy): Bacteria > Bacillati > Bacillota > Bacilli > Caryophanales > Staphylococcaceae > Staphylococcus > Staphylococcus sp. GDX8P114P-2. The sequence continues at coordinate 46,139 of NZ_JAESMB010000007.1, forward strand.
TTTATTACCTATAATTTTAATTCAATTTTTAGGTTATGGAGAAGATACGACTCAAACTGAGACTGATGAACCAAGTGCAAATAATACTACTGAGTCAACGGCAACAACAATGACACAAACAGAAAATAATTTAGTAACACCGATTAATGGACAAATTGTACCACTATCGGAAGTTGATGACCCAATTTTTGCTGAAGAAATGATGGGACAAGGAATTGCCATTAAACCAAGTGACACTACTGTGTATGCACCAAGTGATGGTGTAATTAGCATGGTAGCTCCAAGTAAACACGCAGTTGGTATTACTACTGCTGATGGCATAGAAATGTTAATACATGTCGGATTAGACACTGTAAAAATGGAAGGTCAAGGTTTCAAACTCTTAGTGGCTGAAAATGATACCGTAGCTAAAAATCAGCCAGTATTAGAATTTGATAAAAAGTTAATCGAGGATTCTGGTTATACTTCAATTGTGCCATTCATTATTACTAACTCAAGTGAATTCAATGAAATTATTCCGCAATATTATGAACAAGCTACACACAATGATACGGTGCTATCAATTATCAACAAATAATTTAAAGGAGAGTTTAGTTATGACAAAATTACCAAAAGACTTTTTATGGGGCGGCGCTTTAGCTGCCAATCAATTTGAAGGTGGCTATGACGCAGATGGCAAAGGATTAAGTGTGATTGATGTAATGACTGCAGGTGCTCATAGTACAGCAAGACAAATCACACAAGATGTAGAGCCTAATCAATATTACCCTAATCATATCGGTATAGATTTTTACAATCGCTATAAAGAGGATATTGCGTTATTTAATGAGATGGGATTAAAATGTTTACGAACTTCTATTGCTTGGTCAAGAATTTTTCCAAACGGCGATGAAAGTGAACCAAATGAAGCAGGTTTACAATTTTATGACAATGTGTTCGATGAATTATTAAAATACGGTATTGAACCAGTCATTACACTATCGCATTTTGAAATGCCATTACATTTAGCTAGAACTTATGGCGGTTTTAGAAGTAGAAAAGTTGCTGATTATTTTGCGAAATTCGCAGAAACGGTATTTACACGCTATAAAGATAAAGTTAAATATTGGATGACTTTTAATGAAATTAATAACCAAATGGATACTGATAATCCAATTTTCTTATGGACCAATTCAGGTGTGACAATTGAAGAAGGAGAAAACCCTGAAGAAGTTCTATATCAAGTAGCTCATAATGAATTGATTGCAAGTGCCAAAGCAGTAAAAATCGGCAAAGCAATTAATCCAGACTTTGAAATTGGTTTAATGATTTCCCATGTGGCAATTTATCCTTATTCTTGTAACCCTGAAGATATGATGGAATCTGTTAAAGCAAACCGTTTAAGATTCTTCTTCCCTGATGTACAAGTAAGAGGATATTACCCTGGTTACGCTAAGAAAATGTTCGCTAAAAAGAATTATAATATAGGTTGGCAAGATGGAGATGAGAAAATTCTTAAAGAAGGTACTGTGGACTATATTGGTTTCAGTTATTATATGTCAACGGTTGTCAAACATGATGCCGTACAATATACAGGTGAAAATGTAACCAATGGTGGTTTGCCAAACTCTGTCGACAATCCATATATCGAACAAAGTGATTGGGGATGGGCTATAGATCCAACAGGTTTGCGTTACACACTAAATATTTTATACGATCGCTATCAATTACCGCTGTTTATAGTCGAGAATGGCTTTGGAGCAGTTGATACTTTTGACGACAATGGAGAGATACATGATCCATATCGTATTGATTACTTAAAAGCTCATATTAAAGCATCAATTGATGCCGTACATGAAGATGGTGTTGATTTGATGGGTTATACACCTTGGGGCATTATCGATATTATCTCTTTTACTACTGGTGAAATGAAAAAACGCTATGGTCTAATCCATGTAGATAGAGATAATGCAGGTAATGGGTCATTACAGCGTACTAAAAAAGAATCATTTGACTGGTATAAAAATGTCATCGCAAGCAATGGTGAACAATTATAAATGGTGAAATCAGAAAACGTCAATTTCTATATCTGCTCAATAGAAATTGACGTTTATTTTTAGTCAGAGCTATTTATATCCCCGACTCTTTATGAATATTAACTTTATTTTTTAAGTTTTGAAAGTATGTGTAAGCCATACGCAAAAATACCATAACCTAAAATGTTCTGCATCAACCACTGTTTAAAATTAACTTTAACATTCTTTGACTGGCAGAGTATGTTAGGAATCAAAGTACTTAAAGTATATAGACCCAATACTTGTAAATATCGTTTATACAATTTATGCACCTCATTTCACTTATTTATTATAACTGAAATAGGTACTGCTGTTTGCTATTTAATTCACTTTCTTTATCATTTTGTGGCTAACAAACGTTCTAAATTATCAAAGGTACTATTCATTCCCTCTTCTACACCCATTTCTAATAACTGTTGTGCTGATTTGGCATCAGGCAATATAGATGTGGCAGTCAATTGAGATACCCCATTACCCATATCTTGAATGTTTATGTTATTGTGCATCCCTGCCATTGACTTATCAATTTCACCATCTGGCGTCGCAAAATAATCATAATAATCAATAATATTAGGTCTTGTTATTTCATTATAATGCGTTACCGTATAACTTGAGCCTTGGGGTGCATGAATAGCAAAAAATGCTGACCCTCCGTCACGAACATCGAATTCATATATTTCTAACGTCGTTCCTTCAGGATGAAACCATTGTTTAAACAACGTGGCATCTGTATACGCTTGAAAAATATGCTTGGGCTGAGCCTTAAAAGTTCGAGTGAATATAATTTGATTTTCTTTGATTTCAATTGTCATTTATAAATCTCCTTCTGGCATAATTACGTAAGACGTAACTGTTTTAATTTTTGCTGTCTTACTATGATTTTCAAACTCGATAAAATCAGCAAAATATGCTGGTTTACCTGCTTTATCAACTAGTGTACCGTGAATTGCTCCAGTTTTACCATGAGTTATATTGTGCTTCAATTCGATAGTAGAAAATTCCGATGGATGTGCAGACAACTCTTCATAAAACTTATCTTTCCCCTCAATGGTAAAATATCCAGGCACGTTCCACTGAAATGATGTGTTTAATAATTCATCTAAGCGTTGTTGATCAAGTGTCGCAGTGGCAATTAAATAATCTAAGAGCACTCGTCTTTTCGGTGCATTGTCACACTGTAAATCACCAATTAATTCAAACGGTAATTGTGGGTCCTTTGGTGCTGACGATTTAAAAGATAAGCTGTGGTTTGTTAAAGCCTCTTCTAATATTTGTATTGCCTTAGGACCTACACCGTGTAATTTCAATAAAGTTTGTTTATCATATTGCGCTATTTGTTCTAATGTAGTTATACCTTCATGCTTTAATGCATGAGTTGCTGGTTTGCCAATTTTAGGTAAAGGTTGACTCATTTGCTACCTCCTCAAATTTATACAAATTTGTATGTATATCATACCCGAAATGTTTTAAGTTAATTATTGATAACAATAAGGCCACACTCAATATATGGACAATTGAGTGTGGCCTTATTTATTATGAATATGTTTCTTTTATTCTTCTACTGCAAATTCTGCGCTGACTTCAAATTTAACTTCTTTACCAATCATTACGCCACCAGTTTCAAGTGCTTGGTTAAATGTCATACCATATTTTTCACGATCCACTTTACCTGTAACAACAACACCAACTGTTTGTGCACCGTTCATTGGGTTTTTACTTACACCTGGGAATTCAACATTAAAAGTTTCTTCGTGTGTTTGTCCTTTAATTGTTAAGTTACCAGTAATTTCATTGTTACTTACTGATGTCGTTTCGAATTTTATTTCAGGGTGATTTTCAATATCGAAGAAATCATTAGTACGTAAATGATTATCTCTATCTTCTACTCCTGTATCAATTGAATTAGCTTGAATTACAACTGATGCTTTTAATGAACTTAAATCATTTGTATCACCTTCAGCTTGAATATCGAAATCTTGGAAACGTCCTTTAATATTTGAGATTACTAAGTGTTTAATAGAAAATTCTACTGCAGAATGTGCTTTATCAAAATTTAATTTTGCCATGCTTTCTACCTCCAAATTTTGTGATATATTTAGTATACCAAATATAATAAATATATCAAGTAATAAACTCAAACTTCTTCTTTTCATCTTCCCATTAAGTTCTTTTACTAATCATTTTGCTAAAAAAATTATTATTTTCTTAACTATTTTTTCAACAAAAAATTTGTAGTTTCTCTGTATTAAACTGCCGACAAAACAGGGAGTAACCGAAATTTAACTTTATTAAATGGTTTGTATCATCCCATGCTAGAAGTGAAAACTTCATTTTAAAGCGCCTTTTCATTTCAGTTATCTCTGACAATGTGAAATTAATGTTGGCAATTTTTTTGCTCGCTTTCTGTGGGCACTGCCTTAGCCTGTAGTCCTCGGCTAGTGCTTTTCCCACCGGAGTCAGCCCAAATAACTGCAAATATAATGAGGCTGGGACAAATTAATTATGTCCCAGCCTTTCCCATGCAATAGATTGCGTCTGTTATTTATTACTTTTTGATTGTAAGGTATTAATAGCTTAGCGCTTTTTTCAATATTTTTGATATTTTTGTTCATTAATTGTTGGTATGTCACCTTATTATCTTGTTCTTGTTGTTTATTTAGTGATTCCATATTATAAAACTTAACTGGCTTTGCATCTGTTTCTTTGCGAATAGTATCTGTAACTTTTGTAGAAACATTATCTTCATACAAAATGTATTTAACGTTCGCTTTGTTTATCGCTTTAACCATGTTTGTTAAATCTTTTTGTGATGGGTCTTCAGCACTCATATTTTGTACACCTTTTTGTTCAAAGCCGTAACGTTCTGCCAAGTAGCCCATTGATTCATGTGAAATATACAATGTTTTCCCTTGTTTATCTTTTGTCAATTTTGTTAGTTGTTGGTCTAATTGTTCAAGATCTGCTTGTAATTTTTTATAATTTTTTTCGTAAGTTTCTTTATGTGATGGATCTTTTTCTATTAATTGTTCTTTGATTGACTTAATAAATTGTTCATTTAACTTTGGATCTAACCACACATGTGGATCATACGTACCGTGTTGATGTTCTTCATGTTCATGTTTGTGATGATCATCATGCGATTCATGTGCTTCATGCTCATGTTGATCAGTTAATAGCTCTGACTTTTTCAAATCTTTTTGTAAGGATAACTTTTTATCATTATCTTTAATTGTCTTTGCTACTTTTTTAGCAACAGGGTCTAAGTCGTCCCCAGTATAAATAAATAAATCCGCTTTAGTTGCTTCCATTAAGTCTTTTTGTGTTGGTTCGTAACTATGTAAATCAGTCCCTGTTGGGTAAATTGATTTAACTTCTACATGTTTACCACCAATTTGTTCTGTGAACGATTTTAATGGAAAAACCGTTGTATTAATAGTAAGTTTTTCGCTTTTTTTATCAGTTGATGAAGCACTACTACAAGCAGCTAATACAATCATCAAAGCGCCTATCATTATAAGCATATATGTAATCTTTTTCATAATACCCTCCTGTAAACAGTAATCTTTACGATTTAATATTATATATCCCTACCGCCATAATTACAATAGTTTTTTAGTAATTGTTACGATTTATTTTTTCAATACAAAAAAGACTAATACACATAATAATGTATTAGCCAATTTTCGAATAAGTTGCGGGTTATTTGCTATTCACAATAAAGTTATTTTTTTGAGTACTTCTCAATGAGTTGTTTATAGTTTTTAAATTTATAAGGATCTTCGACTTTTTCACCACCAATAAAAACGGTTGGTGCAGTCTCAATGTGGCGCTCTTCACTTAGTTTTTTGTCTTTGTTGGCGGCTTGCCATGCTTTACTATTCTTTGTTTTATAACTTTTTTTGATTTGTTCTTTTTTGTTATTAGTAATATCCAATGTGTCTATTTGATTATCTACAACTTTTTCAGTAATCCAATTGTCCTCAGATTTAGGTTGCTGTGCATACATTGCTTTTTGAAAATCAGAATAATGTTTGGGTGCAATCAGTTGTACTGCATGCCCTGCACGTGAACCGATAATAGAATCACTACCTAAAAAAGCCATATTAATAAATTGGTAATCCACTAAACCTTTATCAATATATTGTTGTTCTATTTTAGGCATGATTTTCGTCTCTACTTTTTTACAATATGGGCACTTAAAGTCTCCATACACTATCATTTTCACCTTTCCATCTTTGGAATATTGGTCATCTTTGTGCACATCATCTTTATTACTACAGCCGACAACTATAAGCATAGCGACACTTATAAGTAGTAAAATACTTAGATATTTTTTCATAGTTCCTCCGTTATCTTGTTGTATTCACTAATTCAAATTCATATTTTCTTCTTTATAATCTGGTTCATGTGTTTCAGCATATCCTTTAGAATTAAAATCTGCTAAATATTGTGCTTTATCATTGTTCACACGGTACGTATAGTAATGTACTTCTGCATCTTTTTTTAGCGGTTTATATGCGATAGTAATATATTTCCCTTTATCATAGACATAAATATTTGCTTCTTTTTGATCAAATTTTTTATCAACATCACCATGTCGTTGTTCAGCTAAATCAGCCTGATATTCTTTTTGTGCTGATACTGCTTTATCAATTTTATCCGCATATTTCCCACTACTACACCCCGCTAACAATACACCGACAATAATAATTGATACTATCATTCGTTTTTTCATTTAGATCGCTCCTAAAAGTTCACTATTATTTAGTTATTGTTTGTTCATCTGTATCTCATAACCATAATTCGAATTAGCTATACCAATTACGCTACTTAATTAATCTAATACTAATCGCTAACACACCATGCTCTAACTCATCGCGTTGATTATATATTTGATATATCGCCGCTAATTTCTGTGAGAGCTGTGCATCTTCATCTGCACCTACCTCAATATTTGAATATTGATTGAATAGCGCTTGAAATGATGGAAATTCAACAGTTTCCATCACCTTAACCTTCAATGTTTCTTGTGGTTTATCTATATTAGTAAAAATAATAATATCATTACCAGTCACTTGTTGTCTTTTTTCATCATGTAACCGTACTTCGATCGTTTTTGTTTTTTGTTTAATTAATTGAAATGGTTTATCTTGTAATTGCATCCTGTGTTCCATAGCTTACCTCCAAATTACTTTTCTTCTGTTTATTTATGATACATACTCTTATCCTAATTAGTCTACATTATACTATTATTTTACAGTGCTTGAATAGTTGTTCCCTTTATTCTTTGTTAGCAATTTATTGTCTATATTAAAAACAGCTGAATTACTATACACCAAGTATAGAATCAGCTGTTTAAATACATAGTGCTACTATGTGTTAGTTATAATATTTTTATGCGTGTTTTTTGGACTTACCTTTCAAGAAAAAGACGCAAATCAAACTAATAATTGAAATTGACACCGCAAACCAAAAGGCAGCATGATAACCATTAAGTAAGGCATCATGTTGTATTTGTAAAGCCATTTCTTGTTTATTCATTCCTTGATAATCTGCCATATTCGGTTCAAACTTGTTAGCTATATGACTCATAATAGTAATCAGTCCAGCTGTACCAATAGAAGCTGAAATTTGTTGTACTGTATTAGTCATTGATGAACCGTGTGCATTCATTTCATGTGACAATTGATTCATAGTATGTGTCATTAATGGCATTAAACCTAAAGCAATACCAATCATACGAATACCGTATACAGTTGCTAATGCCGCTGTTGACGTTTCTCCATCCATAAAGACAAAGAATGACGTTGTAATAACTACTATTAACATACCAATGAAAGCTAAAATTTTTGCACCATATTTTTCATATAACATTCCAGAAATAATGGACATAATTGCCATAACAATTGCCCCTGGTAATAAAATCAAGCCAGATTGCAATGCACTTTCTTGCATAATATTTTGTACAAACATAGGCAATACCGTTTCAGATCCAATCATGGAAATCATTGTAAAGGCCATAATAATAATACCTACAGCAAATTGACTATTTTTAAATACCGAGAAATCTAATAATGGAGACTCTAGTTTTGTTTGTCTATAAACAAATAGTGCTACTAAAATTGCTCCACCAATTATCGTCGTCAAAACTATAGGGTCTTGAAATCCATCTCTAGAAATTGAACTTGTACCGTACAATAAACCACCAAAACCGAGCACTGACATAATAATCGATAAGACATCAATACGTGACTTGATATTTATCCCTACATTATGCACAAATTTTAACGCTGCTATAAACGTTAACGCTGCAATTGGAGCAACTACATGGAATAATGATCTCCAATCAAAATATTCTACTAGGTAACCGGACAATGTAGGACCTATTGCTGGTGCTAAACCAATAACTAGCCCAAATGTCCCCATATACTTACCGCGTTCATGAGGTTCGAAGACATCTAAAATTGTCGTCATCATAAGTGGCATCATTATACCAGAACCCATAGCTTGTACAATTCTCGCAATTAATAGCACCGTAAAATTAGGACTAAATCCAGCTATAACTGTACCTATAAAGAAGATTGAAATTGCGACTAGAAATACTTGTCTCGTACTATATCTTTGAATAAACATCGCTGATAGAGGTATGACTACACCATTAGTTAATAGAAAGGCCGTAGTCAACCATTGTACTTGTGTGTACCCTATATCAAATGATTTCATAATACTTGGTAATGCTGTGGTTAATAATGTTTCATTTAACAAACCAAAGAAACCACCAAACAGCATTGTAATAATCATAATTAATTTATTTTTATGTGACATATTTATCTCCTCATCATTCATTCTATATGGATAAAATGTATTCTTTTATTTTTGACTGCAACGTCACATTATACATATATTTTTCTTGATTGGATAGTAAAAATATTTAAAAATGGTATTAAATTTATTATTATTTCAAAAATCACGATTATATGTTTTTAAAATTATTATGTATTTTGTTAGTAACAGTGTCATATGGTTTAATTCTTTCTTCATTTGTCATACCACGGTTAAATAGTTTGAGTTTTAGAGAAGGTAAATACGAAAAAAGCATTCCACTCGACTATACACGATTTGAATGCTTTTTATATTAATAACATACATTGTCTTTATTCATTATAAATAATATTTATCTATTACTGTTAAATCCTCTTTTAAATCGTAAATTAATGGCGCACCTGTTTTAATTTCATATCCAACTATATCTTCTGGAGACACATTTTCTAAGAACATAATTAACGCTCTCAGAGAATTGCCATGTGCTGACACGAGCACTGTTTTATTAGCTAAGAGTTGTTGTGATACTTGGTCGCTCCAATACGGAATAACACGGTCAAGTGTATCTTTTAAACTTTCACCTTCTGGCATAACTCTCCGGTCAAGATGAGCATATTTTCTATCTTCTAAATAACTTTGCCACTGTTTCGAATTTTGTTCGGGCGGCTTAACATCATATGAACGTCGCCATAAATGAACTTGCTGTTCACCATATTGCTTACGAGCGTCATCTTTGTTTAACCCTTGAAGTCCTCCATAATGACGCTCATTAAGACGCCACGATTTTACAACTGGAATATACAGTTGATCAGATTGTTCTAATAAATAATATGTGGTATTAATAGCTCTTTTTAGCAAAGAAGTATAAACAATATCTATTTCTATTTCTTGTCTTTTCAATTTTTGTCCTGAGGTAATTGCTTCTTGTTTGCCTTGCTCTGACAAATCTACATCAGCCCAGCCAGTGAATAAATTTTTAGCATTCCATTCACTTTGACCGTGACGACATAATATTAATTTTGGCATGTTAATCACTTCTTTCATTTATTTTCAAAATATTGCAATTTTGTAATATAAATTTTTCATCGTTCATATATGCCCAAGTATGTATTTTACAGTGACTCAAAACTGTAAATCACAAAATAATTGTAACAAATTACACGTTATTTTGAAATAAATGTCTTATTTTAGTCATAAAGTCGCTCGTTTTTTTATCTCGTTGTAACCTATACCTTAAATTTAGATGTTATAGTATTAATCATTAATTCGAAAAGTAATTAGCAAACAAGATGAAATATTATATTGTAACGCAATGAATAACACGAATAATTAGGAGGATTTTTTATCATGAAAAAGTTTTTAATTGCTTCATTTGCCACATTATCTATTACAGCAGCAGGCGTGGGTGCTAGTGCAAATATTAATTCTGCCGATGCCGCTGAAACAACACAACAATCTACTGACGCTGTATATCAAGAATTTATCGAAGCTGGAGGCACACCAGAACTATGGGAAAAAGTTGTCTTACCTGAATCTGGCGGAGATCCAAATGCTGTAAATGAGTTAGGATACAAAGGACTTGGTCAAACTAAAGAAGACTGGGGAACTGGCTCAGTAGAAACACAAACTAAAGGTATGATTAATTACGCTGAGGAACGCTATGGTTCTATTGATGCAGCAATTGATTTCCGTGAAGCAAATGGTTGGTGGTAAGTTATAGAAACCTATAACTTACACATAAAAAGGCTATTCCATATTTAAATGGAATAGCCTTTTTTTATGCCTGACAGTGCTCGTCATATTATTCCTAAACGCTATAGTTCAAAAGTTATTAACAAAGTAATCACTGTATAGAAGCTGGTTCGGGATGTACATAAATAGATGAGACACCCTTATTATGCATATGTTGTTCAACAGCATCACATATATGATGCGCTTCTTCTAACGTTAAATTGGACTCAACGACTATCGTCACATCTACGAAAATACTGCTGCCATAATACCGTCCTTTAATAGATTGCACATCTATAACATCATCTACTTCTAAAATATAATTTTTAAATGCTGTTAATTCACGCTCATTAAAACCATCACTTAAAGCAAAAATAGATTCTTTAAAAATTCCAAAACCAGTATAAATAATTAGCAGACCAAGTATTGTGGCCAAAATAGTATCGACGATTGGCATACCAATTTGTGTAAAAATTAACCCAATAGCTGTACCAATACTGACTAATGCATCAGACAAATTGTCTTTTGCTGCAGAATTTAGGGAGCTACTATTAGTATATTTAGCTAATCTTTGATTAATATAATAAACGATAAACATGATGATACCACTAATCATACTGACATAAATAGTTATAATGTTCGGCGTAGGATGTTCTTTTATAAAAATTCGCGGTAAATTTTCAATAACAACTTGAATACCTACAAACATAATTACGAAAGAAACTAATAATGTTGCAATATTTTCTGATTTCAAGTGCCCATAAGGATGATTACTATCCGCAGGTTTGATTGAAATTTTCAAGCCAACAATAACGGCAATAGATACAATAATATCAGTCATATTATTTAAACTATCCGCACGTACTGCTGCCGAATCATAAATTGTTCCTACGAAAAATTTAGCGATAGATAAAATGATATAAATAATTAAACTGAGGTATGCTCCCCGCTGTGCTAGCTTTAATTGGTTACTTTGATTCATTTTTCAAGACCACCTTAATTCAACTGAAATACAATTATGACCGATTCAATTCTATTTTACAACGTTTTAAATTCTAAAATTAATTAATATTTTTTATCTAAAAAAAGGGTTCGTCTCTCCTAAATTTCTATTTCACTATAGATTACAACAATAATTTAGGCTTTCTGAAATTTAATACATACAGTAAATCAAATTAATTTATTACCAGGCACAATAAAATTAAGCATCTCTCAAAATATATTTAGATAATATGAATGTTACAGGAATAGTAATAATTAAACCTGCAAATGGCGCAATCACAGAAGAAATATTAAACCATTGTACGAATATATATAATAATAAAGTCTGCATACCCATGTTAACTACTTGAGTTAGTGGAAACTGTATAAATTTTTTCCAAGTAGGTTGTACTTTATAAACAAAGTAACAATTAAGATAATATGAAATTATAAAACTAATAACAAAACCTGAGATGTGACTAACTAAGTAGTTCACACCAATTAATTTCAATAATAACAAATAAATAATGTAATAATTTAAAGTATTAATACCACCCACTATAATAAACTTTAATATTTCATATTGTGTTTTTGTTAAATTCATTTACGTACTCCTTTAGTCATGCAATATATAACAATCATACTTTAACACATCACTTAATTTTGCGCCTACATTTTTACAGGCACTATATTTTTTTATTTCAATGATTATTGTAATAATATAGTTAAAGTTATTGTAACCGTTTTACTCACATATAGTTTCATAATAAGATAAAAAAATTATTAACACATTAACATTTGCTGGAGGTATTAAGATGACTATTTCGAAGGTTATTATCGCACCAGATTCATTTAAAGAAAGTATGTCTGCTATGCAAGCTGCTCAAGCAATTCAACAAGGTATGTCGAAAATTTTTCCACACGATACCCATTACGAATTAATCCCAATGGCTGATGGCGGTGAAGGTACTACTGATGCACTCATGCATGCTTTGAATGCTAGCTACGTTTCAACTACGGTACTCGACCCGTTACAACGTCCAATTCAAGCACAGTATGGTTTTTCTGCTACGACTAACACTGCTGTTATTGAAATGGCTGCAGCTTCCGGACTAGATTTAGTATCAACAACTGAACGTAATCCACTAATTACTACAACATACGGTACGGGACAGCTAATTAAAAGTGCATTAGACCAAGGTGCTGAACGTATTATTTTAGGCATTGGTGGTAGTGCTACTAATGACGGTGGCACAGGTATGCTTTCTGCACTAGGTGTTCAATTTTTAGATGCACAGCAGCAACCGTTACAAGCAGGAGGGGCTGATTTATTGCGTTTGGCTACTATTGATTTATCAAAACTCGATTCACGCCTCGCCCATGTTTCTTTTGAAGTAGCATGTGACGTAACAAATCCATTACTTGGCTCTCAAGGAGCAAGTGTGATATACGGTCCGCAAAAAGGAGCTAATGTTCAGATGGTTCAACAATTAGATAAAGCATTAGCCCATTATCATAATCAAATAGAAGTACAACTCAATATATCAGTTAAAGATATTGCAGGAGCAGGAGCTGCAGGAGGTTTAGGGACAGGGTTATTGGCGTTTTGTCATACAACACTAAAAAAAGGTATTGATGTTGTATTAACGGAAACAAAATTTGATACACATCTCCAAGGTGCAGACCTAGTTATTACTGGAGAAGGTAAAATAGATCATCAAACTATTTATGGTAAAACACCTATAGGCGTAGCACAGCTTGCTAAAAAATATAATATTCCAGTAATAGCACTCTCTGGTAGTCTTGGTGAGGGCTATGAAGCTGTGTATCAGCATGGTATTGATGCAGTATTTAATATATTGCAACAACCTCATGATTTACTTACCGCTTTAAAAAATGGTGTGCTCAATATCGAAAAGACTGCTGAAAACATTGCAAGAGTTATAACGCTCACGGAAAAGTTCTAATCTGCTAGTTACAAACCATATAACAGGGGTTATAATGAATTATTGAATGAAATATAAAGGAGATCTTTCAATGGACAACCACATTAAACGCCCTTTCCCTTTAATGATGCTTATTGTTTTGGGCATAATGACTACTTTTGGTCCTTTAACTATAGATATGTATGTGCCATCTTTACCAAGCGTGCAAAATGACTTTGGTTCCACAACCTCTCAAGTACAACTCACGTTATCCTTTGCTATGATTGGTTTAGCCATTGGTCAATTTATCTTCGGACCTCTGTCTGATGCTTTTGGCCGTAAAAAAGTGGCACTTATTATTATCGCAATTTATATCATCGCTTCATTTATCGCAATATTTACTACAATAATGCCCCTGTTCTTATTGTTACGCTTTATTCAAGGTTTAACAGGTGGTGGCGCCATTGTTATTGCTAAAGCTTCAGTTGGTGATCGTTACCAAGGTGCAACCTTAGCTAAAGGTCTAGCATCATTGTTAGTAGTGAACGGTATTATTACAATTTTAGCACCATTAATTGGTGGTTATACTTTAAGCGTCACTACTTGGCAAGGTATTTTTGCTGTTCTAACTGTTATCAGCTTAATTATTTTAGTATTAGCTACTATTAAAATGACAGAAACACAATCAGTAGCTAACAAACGATTAAATTTTGGTGCTATTTTCAAGGACTTTGGCCAGTTATTTAAGAAGCCAAGATTTATTCTTCCTATGTTATTACAAGGATTAACCTACATTATGCTCTTTAGCTTTTCAGCTGCAGCGCCTTTTATAACACAAAAAATCTATGATATGACACCTCAGCAATTTAGTGTTTTATTTGCTATTAATGGTGTGGGTTTAATTATTATGAGTCAACTTACGGCTAAATTAGTCGAATATATGAATCGCTACGTTTTATTACTTATTTTGACAGCTATACAAATCATAGGCGTTGTTATTATAGTCTTTGCCTTAGTGGTACATTTACCGTTATGGGTCGTAGTGATTGGTTTCTTCTTAAATGTTTGTCCTGTTACAGGCATTGGTCCTCTTAGCTTTGCTTTAGCTATGGAGTCACGTACTGGAGGAAGTGGTAATGCCTCTAGTTTACTAGGTCTCTTCCAATTTATTTTAGGGGGCGCAATTTCGCCTTTAGTAGGACTACAAGGTCAATATAGCGTTACACCATACTTATATATTTTAATTATTACTTCTGTCATTATTATTGTGCTTGAAGTAGCCCTCAAGTTTAATAGACCGCTTCAGAGCAAGTAATATACCACTATTTAATATGAACATAATAAAAACTAGTCTGGAACAGCATCTTACCAGACTAGTTTTTTTGTAGCTATTCTATTGGTAACCATAATTCAGTAATATAGCTATCTTCGGCTGTATTGCCGTCACGATAATATTCAAAAAATGGTGCTTCTCGTAATTTATAATCCAATGATGGTAGAAGTGTTTTATTTATATGTTGCATTGCGTTATGAATCGATTCTGGAACTGGACCCTTTGCTTCAAATACAAGGTAGCGTCCTGCCTGTAACACTATTGCATCGAAATTGTTATTTTCATCATCGGTAGTAACGCCAATTAAATAATGCATCTCACCATTATTTTGTTGCATACAAACACCCAAAATCCCTGCAAAATAGTTGTTATTTAATAAAGTGAGTGTAGTTTTATATTGTTGCGCATCAAAATCCAACCAAAACTTATAAATATGTTCTTTTGCTTTTTGACCAGTTGCATACTTTCTCTTCAAACCAACAATTGTCATTTTTTCTGTTTTGTCAATACGATAATCCACTATTAACACCCCATCTCTCTTTTGTGACAGCATACCAAATCTACTCACCCGGGTACAGGTACACATACAATTCGCATCAAGTTAAAACGCTATACTACCCCTTTTGTACAATGCAAGCTATAATAATTAACATATTAATATATTGTGTCATACAGGAGTGAACATACATGACAAAAATTTTGAATGTTACACCGATTAGTCAATTATTCCCCATACCAATGATTATGGGCTGCGAAGGTGTCTGTGCTGCAATGATTCTCCAATATAATGATTATCCTATCAAAGCTACAGATATTATGAAAAGTTGGCCTAAACATCCTAACAATCCTTATAAAGGCTATGTAGGTCACCAAATAGGTATTAAATTTGGTTACCATCAAACAATATTTCCTACTGCCTTTGTCCCTCACCTTCAACAATTTAATGCGCACATTGTAGATAGCACAGGACAATCATTACACTCATTAAAACGTGTTATAACTCAAGGCCAACCTGTAGTGATATACCATACTGTATTAGGTCAGAAACCTATTATGCGTACGTTTAAATTTGAAAATAGACCTACCAAAATCGTCTCTAATATTCACACTACAGTGTTAGTTGGCTATGACGACACTCATTATTACTATATAGACCCACTGTGGTCACATTTTGGTAAGGCTATCATATTACCTGCTTTAGTTCCTAATAAATTTCAACTGCTAAAAATTTCGAAAGCACATATGGAAAAAAGTTTTAATGCACCAGGTCGAATGAGTTTTTATTTAAACTATCCTGCTACAAACGCAAAATAATATATTACTTAAATATTAAACGTATACAATGATTGCGTAATTTCCCTAGCAAGATCTGTAGTTCGCCATTGACGTTCATATCCCAAGCAAGGACATATATAAGTCGTACCTTGTTCTTCAAAATGATTACGAAAATGTACGTGTCCCATAATGCTATAGTGAATTGGATATCGATCATATATTTGATCAAAATCTGAAGTACCAATAAATGCATTGAAATAATCAAATATACGATGCGGCATAGGTACGGCAAAATTATTATGCGTTACTATGTGCGTCATCAATATTAATTTTTTGTCGGCCACTTGTTGAATATCTTTAGTAATTTGTCTGACCGCTATATCTGACATTTTTCTATCATGAATTGGCCAATTAATCCGTTCCTTATCTTGCCAAGTCGCACCAATGTATTTTCTTTGTTCAATACGTTCTAGTGAGAACCTACTATCAGCGTAACTATAATCATACCAACCCGTATTGCCAACGATTGCCCATTCGTCATTAACAATGTATGGTTGCCCAATTAAACATTCTTGCATTGCCATATAATAATCAAGTATTTCTAATGATGCTAAGTCACCTGATTGAGTCCAAAAATCATGATTACCAGGCACAAATAATACAGTAATTTGTAACTTTGTTTTTATGGTCGTTATAAACTGTGCACTAAGTTGATAATTATTCGAAATATCACCAGCAATTAATAAGATGTCTATACGTTGGCTTTGTACACTATTACATAAATGTCGTTCAAAGTCTTCAGGTGTATAGCGCTTGCTTCTATCTATATGTAAATCTGAAATCACACCAATTTTCATAACTATCCCTCTATTTATTTATCATATATTTTTAATTATGACATAAATAGTTTTTTTTCTTAATCATTCGGACTTACTCGCTTACTCAATCCTCTTTGTGACCTTTACTCCACTTTAAAGGTAAAAATCCTTCCTTATTCAGAGTGGTTTTAGTTAATCTTAGAAGCAGAAAAATGCTATAATAAATGAAATTATTCACCAATCAAAAAGGGGGGACTCTTATGGAATTTACAATTAGAGCGCTCGAAGAATCTGATAAACAGAGTAAGGCGTTAGTCCATTACCAAAGTTGGATAGAAACATACGAAGATATCGCTGTTAATAATTACTTAGAAAATCTTAACAAAGATCAATTTATTAAAAAATCAGCATTACAAGATGTCCCTACGCTTGTGGCAATCGTTAATAATGAAGTAGTTGGGTTTATTGCTTATGGCAAAACTCAAGAAGTTAATGATAACGATGACTGGAGTCAAATTTATGCCCTTTATTTATTAGAAGAATATCAAAATCATTTAATTGGTTTTGCTTTGACACAACGTGCTTTGGAACTTTCATATCCTGATAATATGACCTTATGGGTTGTTGAAGAAAATGATAATGCCATAGCCTTTTATGAGCAAATTGGTTTTAAAACAACAAAGCATACGAGCCCCATCTACTTCGGTAAAACATATAATGAAATTCGCATGGATTTTTACCGTATGGAACATGAAAATTAATCGCTATTTCGTCTAATTAACTCAACATAAAAAGGCCTTGAACAATCAATCATTTGATTATTCAAGGTCTTTTACTATACGTGTGTAGTGTTAAATCCATTTCAATTGTGCTTCAGGAGTAGGTTTAGTTGGTAGTAACGTAATAACAATTAAAATAATTGTAGAAATTAAAGTAATAATATTCATTAAAATGGCCAAACTATCTATCTGGATAATATCAAAGATAATATCCCCTATTAACGTAATTAAAATTAACATGAGTGCTGTCATACGTTTACGTCCAGCATCATAAAATCGTCTCATAGTTATAGCTATCATCGGTACAATGTTGGCTAATAAAAACAAAGCAATAACACTAAAAATAATAATAGCTATTACCAGTAATCCTGTCACAAAAGTTATGGCTCCAATTAATGACAAAATAAAAATAACTAGAATATGTACGAGCACTGGTACCCAAAATTCTGTTCTATTTGATTTGCTTTTAAAATCTATGTACCTTTTCCAAAAATCTGTATATGCCTCTACCATTATCCAACACTCCAATATCTATCTATATTAATTAATATAACGTAAGTGTTGTCAATTTCACAATTATTTATACAAAATGTTTCTTTATAATAGTTTCTAATATTATTGGCAATTCCTCAAATGCACTTTTTTTATAAACACGTTCGCCAACTTTATGCGCATCTTTACCTATAGGACCACACAAAATAACAGGGGCACTAATTTCAGCTATTTTATCAAAAGGAATGGTATAAGTACGATTGAAGCTAGGCGCATTTTTACTAAATATTGTCATTTCATCTAAATGATTATTTAATTGCACATAACTTGAATCACTAATGCCGTTAAAATAATGTACTAATTGACTATCTCTATTAAATTGTGTTTGAGAGGTCTCTTTAACGGTCTCCACAATACCTTGTACTAACGTATTCTCTGAAGAATTGACTGCTGGATAAAATGGTGGCGCAAAAAACGTAACAACCGCAGGCGTTATTTCACGACAAAGTTTGATAAGTTCATCTGCAATAGCAATACTTTGCATGTGCAATGAAGGTGTCGTGTCTAATACATGTTGGATAATTTGTGATACTTTCTCCTCTCCATGTTGTGCAACTACATAATTGTTTAACTGTTCAAATGTAAGTACATTAATTTTTGACTCAAATGATTGATTTTCTAGTTCTAAAATATTCAGCCAATCATTTTCACAACGTTCCACCGCTTTAATAACTACTTCTAAAAACGTTTGGTATAGTGTCGCCGGTGTTTGTTGAAATAAAAACATATTGTATAAAGCATATGATCTAAATGGCGTTTGCACGTCATAATTCTCTTTTATATCTTTATTAGCGATTGATAATGGTAAGGGCGTTGTCTCGTGTTCAAACTTTTCTTTAAATCTAGCATTGTATTCAATCGACTGTGTAATATAACTTAATATAAAATTAGAACTTAATCCCTCTAAAGGATTACCTACATGTGTTTCTTTCCCAAAACACAACACGCCTGGCATGATTTTTCCTATAGAGCCAGAATATACATAATGCGTTAGATCATTATCTAATTGCTGAAAAGTCGGCTCGCTATTTAAATGTAATTGAATATCAAGGTCGTATTGTTGTTGATACTCTGCAATAATGTGGATTGCTTTACGCATGCCAGAAGAATTCACTTCTTCATCAGGCACAGTTACTAATAATAAGTTTACATCCCATTGCTCCATTGATGCTTTTTCAAGTAATGACATATGGAGCATGAGTCCTGCTTTCATATCCATTACACCTCTACCGAATAAAAATTCATCAGATTGCAAATCTGTTTGAGCTTGGTCATCTAAATAGTTAGGATGTGCATGAAATACTTCTTGTAGTTTGTCTGGATTAAATGCATATTGATGATGTGTTGCATAATCATCCACTCCTACCGTATCAAAATGACTAAGTAACACAATCGTTTTATTACTATTTTGTCCACGGTATAGCGCAGTAAGTAACTCTTTATCATCTTCAGTGACACTATGTTGGATTAACTCTCGATGTTGATTAAAATATGTTAATTTAAGTAATAATGATTCAACAAAACGTGCAAATGTTTTTTCTCCGGGTGTGTTTGTTATTGTCTGCTGTTGTACTAATTGCTTTAACAAATTTTCTCTTGCTTCGTATGTTTGCCATAATAATTGCATATAATCCTATCCTCCTATAAGAAAGCGCTTTTATAAGATTATAATACGTTGCACAAGTAATTAGCAATAAATAGAAAAGGGAGTGGGACAGAAATCTGATTTTGAAAAAATGATTTTGTCGTCCCACCCCGGCAAGGATGACTAGCGTTGAAACAAGCTTGGTTTAAAGCGCATTTTCAATGCAGTCAGCTACTGCCAATATGAAAAAAGGCTAGGACGAATCAATATTGTCCCAGCCTCCTCAATTATAATAAGTAGTACTTACTATTAATATTAATTATTAAATTGATGTTTAGGTACTAAAATTAAAATCGCTATAAAAGCAATAATGGCTAATGCCAAATTAAAAAACAGTCCAAACATTGCCCCTACATGTAAGTTAGTAGTTGCTGATACTACACCGAATATCGTAGCTGATATAGCAACACCAAAAGAATTTCCTAAAGAAGATGCCATTTTGTAAATTCCTGATGCTACGCCTACTTTATCTTCAGGTGAAGTAGATACCGCTGTATCTGTTGAAGGTGTTGCATACATGCCAAGGCCTAGTCCGAACAATAGATAACCTATAATACATGACACGATGTACACTGCTGTTGGTAAAAAAGTGAGAGAAATTAGCAAAATACCGCTAGCATTTAGCGCTGCACCAATTAACATTGGCCGTTTCGCTCCAATTTCTTGTAACAGTTTTTCACCAACACGAATCATTAATAATACCGATACTAAGTAAGCAATACTCATAGCTCCTGATTGGAACGAACTAAAATGTAATCCTGATTGGAAGTAAGTATTAGCAACGATTAAAGTACCTGCTACTGCATTCAACATAAAGTTTGAAATCGTTGCACCACTATAAGCTTTATGTTTAAACACTCGAAAATCAATAAGTGGGTTCGTTTTTTTACTTTCAAATATAATGAACACCACTAACGAAATAATAAATATAGCTATTAAAGTCATAATAAATGGCGACAACAGACCATAATCTGATGATTGCGTAATAATTAAATTAATACTTAACATTGCAATAATCAAAATAATCAATCCAACAATATCAAATTTTGCATTTTTCGATTGTTCTGTCACTGGTGCCTTTGTTTCAGGTGTATGTCTGATTAATAGTATCGCAGCTATTGTAACTATTATTGATACGATAAATATAGATCGCCATCCTACAAATGTTGACATTGCCCCACCTAAAAAAGAACAAATGCCACCGCCACCCCAAGAGCCAATTGACCAATAACTTAAGGCACGCTGTCTGTCAGTTCCGATATAATACTCATTAATAACAGCTAATGTCGAGGGCATGATAAAGGCAGCAGATAAACCTTGAATCCCTCTACCTAATACTAACAACGTAGTGAAGCCAGGTATAATGATCAACAGCGAGCCAATAATGCTCATAATTAGTCCAATATACAGCATTTTCATTCTGCCATATCTGTCTGCTAATCCTCCTGCTCCAACTACAAACAAACCACACAATAATGCCGTTAAACTAACTGCAACATTTATAGTGCCATAGTTCGTGTGGTACGATGACTCTAGATCTGGCACTATATTCACGAGCGATTGCGCAAAGAGCCAGAATGTAATAACAGCTAAAAAAATCCCCAAGAGAAGTCTATTATCTCCCTTAAAGGTTTGTGATGAATCCATGTGCTTGTTCCTCCTAATATTCAATTAGAAAGATTTTCAAAATAGTTGTACACCCTTTTAACTGCCATTAAAAAAGTCTATAGCTATCTCAAAAACCTCATAAAATACTCTAATCCGAGTATTCAAACCATTCAAATAAATATATATCCCCTTTATTTAAAATAGTTCATTTAAACACGATACCACTAAAATTTTTAAAACGCTAAGAAAAAAATTTTATCTAACAATTTTTATATTTATCTTTCAGTGATTAACACCCAGTTTTAACAAGCTTTATAGCAAGCCAATTTTTATTTATAAGACACTTTAAACATAGATTAATTTTGTTCTAAATTTTCTTAAAATTTAGTTAATTCTTGTTATAATCCCTTGTATTTCGATAGGTTTTATTATATTATAGCCTTATCATTTTACTAGGAGGCAATTCAAATGACTTTATATTTATTAGAATCTAATGACTTATCTTTCGCTGCAACTAAAAGCGAACTAGAAAATAAAGCACAATCATTATCAACTAATTCAATTCCAACTTTAATAGAAGTACAAGCAACAGAAGATCTTACACACGCTTATTTTATCGTCGAAGCTAACGACGAAAATGAAGCTAAAGACTTTTTAGAACAAGCTGAAGTACCTATCTCACTAACTAAAGAAGTACGCTTAGTCGGCAAGGAATTAGATGAGATTAAACAAGGCGATGCTAAAGTTGACTATCTTGTAACTTGGAATATTCCAGAAGGCGTTACAATGGATCAATATTTAGCACGTAAAAAGAAAAATTCAGTACATTATGAAGAAGTACCAGAAGTACAATTCCAACGTACTTATGTCTGCGAAGATATGTCAAAATGTATCTGTCTATATGACGCACCTGATGAAGATGCGGTAAGACGCGCTAGAAAAGCTGTCGATACACCTATCGATGATATTGAAAAATTATAAATTATAAAATAAGCTTGTAGACTTATAAAACCCTAAATGGGGGCGAGCATATGAAATTAAGTTATATAATTTCAATCTCGCTCCCTTTGTTATAACAAAAGCCTACTAAAACGATATGATTAATAGAGGTGTTGTAGTGATTCAAATTAATAACATCCAACATAAGTTTGGAGACCATCAAGTAATTAATGATTTTGACTATTCTATTGATAAAGGGAAAATTGTTAGCTTCATAGGAAAAAGTGGTTGCGGAAAGTCCACGTTACTAAATATTATCGGTGGCTTCCTTTCCCCTACTAACGGTGAGGTCCTCATTAATAACAACTTAAAGTCTGAGCCTTCACCAGATTGCTTAATGATTTTTCAACACCATAATTTATTACCTTGGAAAAATATCAATGACAATATCAGGTTAGGTTTAAGTTACTCGCTGAGTGATGAAGACATCAACAAATATTTATCTAATGTAGATTTAAAAGATAAGGGACATTTATTCCCTGAAGAATTATCAGGAGGAATGAAACAACGTGTAGCCTTATGTCGTGCACAAGTTCATCAACCAGATGCCATATTAATGGACGAACCACTGGGAGCTTTAGATGCTTTTACTCGCTATAACTTACAAGATCAACTTATCCAATTATCTGAACACACGACTGCTACTATTATTTTAGTTACTCATGATATTGATGAAGCTATCTATTTATCTGATGAAGTCATCTTACTCGGTGATGGTTGTGAAATTATTAATCAATACAGTATTTCCCAATCTCATCCTCGTAATCGTAATGATAGTCATTTATTACAAATTAGGAATAATATTATGGAGACTTTCGCGTTGAATCATCATATGGCTGAGCCGGAATATTTTATCTAAGGAGTGTCACCTATGAAAAAACTTTTGTATAGTATGTTGGTACTTCTTATATTGATTTCTGGGTGTAGCAATAACAACACATCTAATGAACGCTCAAATCACCAAGCAGATAAAAAAACTATAAAAATCGGTTATCTACCCATTACACATGCAGCTAATTTAATGATGACGAAAAAAGTATTAGAATCGCGTAGTAATGGCAATTACAACTTAGAATTAGTTAGATTTAATAATTGGCCTGATTTGATGGATGCTTTAAATAGCGGTCGTATAGATGGTGCATCAACTTTAATCGAATTAGCTATGAAATCAAAACAAAAAGGTAGCCCTATTAAAGCTGCTGCCTTAGGACATCATGAAGGTAATGTCATTATGGGACAAAAAGGTAAAAGTGTAGAAGATTTACACAACCATAATAACTATAGTTTTGCTATACCGCACCGCTATTCTACACACTATCTGTTGTTAGAAGAAATGCGCAAACAATTGAAACTAGACCATAATACATTTGACTATCATGAAATGGCTCCCGCAGAAATGCCTGCTGCTTTAAATGAAAACCGCATTGCAGGTTATTCTGTAGCTGAACCCTTTGGTGCATTAGGAGAAAAACTAGGTAAAGGACATACACTTAAACATGGTAGTGAAATTATACCTGATGCCTATTGTTGTGCCCTTGTTTTACGTGAAGATTTAATTAATAACCAGCACGATGTCGCTCAACAATTTATGACTGATTATAAAAAAGCAGGTTACCAAATGACTGACAAAAGTAAAAGTGTCGACGTTATGTCTAAACACTTTAAACAAGATGACAAAGTATTGGCACAATCTGCAGAATGGACATCTTACGGCGATTTAACAATTGAAGAAGATGGCTATCAGAAAATTACTGAGTTAGTACAAGAACACAAATTATTTACAGCGCCTTCGTACAAATCATTTGTCGATTCATCATTATATAAGGAGGGGTAAGCTGTGGCTTTTAATATTGTAAAAAGATACACCCTTCCAATAGGATCGGTTATCCTATTATTATTTATTTGGCAATGTATTATATGGATTGGAGATTACCAACCCATTTTATTACCTGGGCCACTACTTGTTGGCAAAAGTATTATAAACTTTATATTCACTGGTGAAATCTTTAGTCATTTAGGTATTAGTTTATTCCGCTTTGCTGTAGGATTCATTTTAGCTATTATTGTCGGGATACCTATTGGTTTTCTACTCGGTAGAAGTCAGTTTTTTTATACTGCAATTGAACCAATCTTTCAACTAATACGTCCAATTTCACCAATCGCATGGTCACCATTCGTAGTGTTGTGGTTTGGCATAGGAAGTTTGCCAGCGATGGCTATTATTTTTATTGCTGCGTTTTTCCCTATTACCTTTAATACCATCAAAGGAGTAAAAGGTGTGGAACCACAATATTTAAAAATAGCGTCTAATTTGAATTTAACTGGATGGTCACTTTATAGAAATATTTTATTCCCTGGTGCTTTTAAACACATTATGGGTGGAATACACATGGCAGTTGGAACCAGTTGGATCTTCTTAGTTTCCGGTGAGATGATTGGTGCACAATCGGGCTTAGGATTTTTAATTGTCGATGCTCGAAATATGCTGAATTTAGAAGATGTATTATCAGCTATTTTCTTTATCGGTTTATTTGGTTTTATTATAGACCGCTTAATCACACATTTAGAAACATATATTTTAAAACGATTTGGAGAAAATTAGGAGTGTTAAAATTATGACGTTAAATACATTAATAGAAAACAAATTAGATCCTTATTTAGTAGAAATTGATGACGGGTCTCACTATGCCAAAGATTTTATTCAGGATTTATTTAAAGAAAACCATTTTTCAAAACAAGATATCGAAAAAAACTTACTTACAATTGAACAAGTTTCAAACTCATGTTTAACTACAGGTTTTTGTTTATGGTGTGAATTAGCATTTTCCACCTACTTACAACATGCATCCACAAACTATTTAAATACTGAGTTACAAAACAAACTATTAAATGGCGAAATTTTAGGTGCAACTGGCTTATCTAATCCAATGAAATCTTTTAACGACTTAGAAGCTTTTAATTTAAACCACTATTATATAGATGGTACATTATATGTTAATGGGAAATTACCAGCGGTCAGCAATATTGGAGACGACCATTATTTTGGAGCAATTTCGAAAGCTCAAGACGGTGAAGAATTAGTAATGTTTATTGTTCGTGCCAATCAAGAAGGAATTAAGTTAACAGAAATGTCTAATTTCTTAGGTGTCAATGGCTCTGCAACTTATACTATTCAATTTGACGATGTCATCATCCCAGAGAAACATATCATTACAAAAGATGCTAAGTCTTTTGCTACACAAATCAGACCACAATTCGTGACATTGCAAATACCTATTGCCTTAGGATCTATTCGCTCATCACTTGACTTGATTCATAAATTTTCTACTGCGCAAAATGGCATTAATCAATATCTTGATTATGATGTTGATGCTTATGAAGCACAGTACCAACAATTAAGAACAGAATTTTATGAGCTTGTTCATGCGCATAAAGATGAATTGTCTGCTTATTTCGCTGACATTATCCGTATTAAAAAAGAAGCAGGTTATTTATTACTTGAAGTTAATCAAGCTTCTATGGTCAATGGCGGTGCACGTGCATACTCTCATAAAGCACCACAAGCGCGTAAATTAAAAGAAGGATTTTTCTTCGCCGCTTTAACACCAACATTACGACATTTAGGTAAGTTAGAAGCAGAATTAAAACAACAAGCTTAAATCAAACGAGGCTAGGACACTATTGATTGTCCTAGCCTCGTTTCATATTGGCAGTAGCTGACTGCATTGAAAATGCGCTTTAAACCAAGCTTTTTTCAACGCTAGTCATCCTTGCCGGGGTGAGACGACGAAATCATTTTTTCAAAATCAGATTTCTGTCCCACTCCCTTTTACTTAACCATACACCACTCGATAACACGCTTTATTGCGCTATCCCAATAGGCATAATCATGTTCCCCTTTACCACTTTCAAACTGGTGATCAACCCCATACTCAGTTAAATAATTAATAAATTTTATATTATCATCATATAACGCATCTTCTGTACCACACATTATTAATAACTCTGGTATTGGATGTCCTTGTTCTAGTGCATTATCAACTAAATAGTATACATCTAAATCACTACCGACTACATCATCATTGCTACCTATTATAGCTGTACTAGAAAAATCATACCAATCTATTTCCAGTAAATGTTGAACCGTAAATACAGCTGATAATGGGGCTGCTTTGGCGAAACGTTCACCTTGAGTAAGGGCAAACTTGATTGTGCCATAACCTCCCATTGAATGACCGGCGATAAAATTATCTTCTCGTTTTTTAGAGAGAGGTAAAATTTGATGTACGTAATCATGTACTTCCAATATATAATCATAATATTTATGACCTGCTGCCATATTGCTATATGCACTATGATCTGCGCGTGGCATAATAATTGCTAATTGATGTTCATTCGCATATCTTTCAATACTGGTATAACGTACATACGAAGTTTCATCGCTAGATAAACCATGCAAGAGTAATAACGATGGTAGTCGTTTTACAGGTTCTTGCGTGTCAAAATAGCTTGCGTCCTCTGGTAAAATCACAGTTAAATTTTGTTGCATTCCAATAGTTGTCGATTGATAATTCAATGTCATGACAGCCATAATAACACCTCTCTATGCGTTTGCATCTTGTAATGGATTACTATCCTTCAATTTATGTTTTCTATTCGACGGATCTAAGCGTTTTTCCAATAATCGTAAGACAACGTCTATTATAATTGCAATAAACGCAATTGGAATCGCTCCTGCCAATATAAACGTAGTACCATCTGTTGCATTAGTACCTCTTATTACAATATCTCCTAATGTTGGGGCGCCAATAAATGAGCCTACTGCAACGACACCTATCGCTACAACTAAAGCAATACGTAAACCACCCAAAATTACAGATAAAGATAAAGGTAGTTCAATCATACGTAATACTTGGTTACGAGTCATTCCCATTCCTTTACCGGCATCTTTTATATTACCATCGACATTACTAATACCAGTGAAAGTATTTTTTATAATTGGTAGTAACGCATATAAAAATACTGTCACAACTACCGTTGTAGGGCCTAGACCCATGACTAACATCAAAATGGCTAACATTGCAATAACTGGTACTGTTTGAATAATGTTGGCGATGGATATAATCAGCCATGATAACTTGCTATAACGTGCAATGAATATCCCTATCGGTATTCCAACGATAGCAGCAAATATGACACCATAAACAGACATCAATAAATGCTTAATAAATAATTCCCATAAGTAACCAAAATTGACAGAATAATATTCAATTAACTGTTGGATTAAATTGCCGCTCATGACTATTTACCACCTTTCTTATCATTTTCAAAATAATTATGTTCCTTCAAGAATTCTTCCGCTACAACTGCAGGTTCTTGACCTTGACCATCTGCTTTGTAATTCAACTCTTGCATTTTAGTTGTCGAAATTTTTCCTTCTAATTTTTGCATAGTAGGTTTTAATTCAGGATATTTTTTCAGTAAATCATTTTTCATAACACTACTTGCATCATATGGTGGAAAAAGCGTCGATCATCTTTTAATACTTTTAAGTCATAGGCTGCAACACGTCCATCTGTTGAATATCCTACTGCTACGTCTAATCTGTTAGAATCTAACGCATCATATACTAAACCTATTTGCATTGGTCTAATATTATTAAATTCAATACCATATTCTTTTGCAAATGCAGGATAACCATCACCTTTACGTTTCAACCATGAACTATCGACACCTAAACGTAATTTATCACTATGTTTTTTCAAATCTGATACTGTTTCTAAATTATATTTTTCAGCAGTTTCTTTAGTCACCATTAAAGCATAAGTATTATCAAAGCCATATGAATCAAAAAATGTTTGATCAAATTGTTTTTGGAAGCCTTCTTGTGTCGCTTGCATAGCTTTATCTGGATTTTTAATAGGATCTTCTTTAAGTGCACCCGTTAACTCTGTTCCTGTATAACGTGCCCCAGATATATTCGCATCACCATTTACCAATGCATTATGTTGAATCGTACTAGATCCTAAATTATTTATTAATGTAGGTTTAATTTTTCCATTCGTATCATGCTCAATTAACAATCTCACTATATGTGAAATTATTTGTGATTCACTCGTAGCTAGTGCTGTAATCTTAACGTCACTGTTGGACTTACCGCCACCTAAACCTGGCAAACTACATCCAGATAAGAGCACCAAACAAGCTACAAGAATTAATAACTTTCTTTTCAAGTATTTCATTTTGTTTATTCTCTCCTTATCTAGAAACCTTTAACCCTTTTGGTACTGCCCATTTTTCAACTAACGATAATATAAAGTCTACTATAAGTGCTAAGAGTGTTACTAAGATTGCTGCACTAACAATCATTAATGGATCATATGTGTTTAAACCATTAAAAACAAAGTCTCCTAGTCCACCTGCACCAACATAACTAGCTAACGTTGCCCAACTAATAACATAAACTGCTGACAGTCTAATACCACCTAAAATTAACGGTAAAGCTAAAGGTAACTCAACATCTTTCATCAATTGGAAGCGCGTCATTCCCATACTCGTTCCCGCTTCTTTAATATTCTTATCTATATTTTGCACACCTAATACAGTATTATTTAAAATTGGCAATAATACATAGATAAATAACGCTACGATAGCCGGAGTCTTCCCTACACCAAAAATCGGAATCATAATAGCTAATACTGCTAACGTAGGTATAGTTTGTAATACTCCAGCAATCATTAATACGAAATTTGAAGTGCGTTTTAATTTAGATAAAAAGATACCAATAGGTACAGCAACAACGACCGCTATTAACAAAGCTACAATAGATATATAAAAATGTTCACCTGTCTTTGTAACAAGTTCACTCCAATTATTTATTAAAAAATCTATCATTTGTTATCAGCTCCTAAGTCAACAGGCTCAATAATAGCATTGTTTTCCTCAGGTTCTTCCATATCTCCCCAAATGCTGTCATAAACGATATCTACTAAGTTAGCTCTAGTAACAAGACCTATTAACGTTTGGTCATCACTATCTACCACAGGCACATTACGCACATTACGTTTTAATATTGTACGCACTGAATCCTGTAATTTACTGTCGATACGCACACGATAAATATCCCGTTGCATCATATCAATCAATTCTTTCTTCTGTCGTAATCCTTGATTAATATCTTCTATATCTAAATAACCTAATAATCGATGATTTTCCCCGACTACAAAAATGGTATCTACTCTACGTGTTCTCATAATATCTACAGCATCATTAAGCGTTTGATCAGCATGTACAGTCACAGGTTTAATCATAGCGTCTTCCACTGATTTCATATTTGGTCGATCTTGAATCAATCTATTCTGACCAATAAATTCTCGTACGAAATCGTTTGCAGGATAGCGTAAAATATTATCCGGTGTATCATACTGGATGACTTCACCATGTGACATAATACATATTTTATCTGCTAATTTTATGGCTTCATCCATATCATGTGTGACAAAGATAAATGTTTTCCCTAATTTTTGTTGCAATTCTTTTACTAAGTCTTGTAGCGTATCTCGCGTAATCGGATCTAGCGCACCAAAAGGCTCATCCATTAAAATTACATCTTGCTCCGCAGCCAAAGCACGTACAACACCTATACGTTGTTGCTGACCGCCTGATAATTCTGAAGGATAACGCTCTAAAAATGACTCCGGTAAATCTACTAACTTAATTAACTCTTTAGCTTTAGCATCTTTCTTTTCTTGTGACCATTTTAATAATTTAGGAACTAAGACAATATTTTCTTTAATGGTCATGTGTGGCATAAGACCAATTTGTTGAATAACATATCCAATTTTACGTCGTAGTTCTACTGGATTCATTTTACTCGCATCTTTGCCATTTATAGTAATTTGACCTTCTGTCGATTCAATCATTCTATTAATCATTCTTAGTGCAGTTGTTTTACCACTCCCACTTGTTCCAATAAATGCAATAAACTCCCCTGACTCTATTTCTAAAGAAATTTTATTTACTGCTTTCTTACCGCCAGGATAAACTTTTGATAAGTTTTTTATACTTAACATTTCCGAATTCCTTTCTGTTATTATATTTGTCCCTTAATAAACAAGAGTCATCAGTAGATGTCATACAAATTAAAAAATAAGTAAAAACATGATACAAATGACTCTCTCATTTTTTATACAGTTGAGATGACCAATGCACATACTCATTTGCATTATCACGGAGGTAGCTATATTACTACACTTGAATATCCTCATATTATTTAAAATATATTAACTTCCAGGCTACCTCTCAAATAATTATCAACTTTTAAATGTTAAAACTTTCTAAACTCAAGACATGATATATCATAGCGTTATTTGCGTTTTATTTCAATTTTATGCCCCAGTTCTCGCGGTTTTATATCTTCTGTAGCTATTATGGCGTAAGCCTCTAGCGCACTTTTAAATTCTTCTGGAAATGGTGCCGGTTTCGTTGTTTCCGTTGCAATTCCCATCAACATCACTTCATATGTAGCGCATTTATTACAAGCCTCATCATACAAATTCATAAAAACATGTATACGTTTTGTATCATAATCGATTACTGTCACTTCACACTGGATACGTTGATTGACCTTAATTTCTTTTAAATACAAAACATGATTTTCTAAAGTAAAAATTGTATATTTGAGTTCATTAATCGTTTGTTCATTTAAACCTAATTGTGCTAGCCACGCATCTGTAGCATCACTAAACACACGATTATATTCTGCATCATTCATATGATTATTGTGATCTACCCACTCTGGCTTAACTACAGTTTGGTAGTTGAATTTTTTAGTTGTCATATTCATGCACCGTTTGCTGACCTTTTTTCATACTTGCAGTATCTTCTGGCCAATATTCTTGCGCTAATTGTTTCACTTTTACTAAAAATTCATTACGTTTCATATCTAATTCAGCCATGGTATTACCTTGTGATGTGGCCTCACAACCAGCAACAACATCATCATATAATGACTGAGTTAATTCTGGTGCTTCTAGTTTAGTCCATGGTTTTTTCAAAGCAGGTCCAAACTGTTTTAACATGTGGCGCATACCACCTTCTCCACCTGCAAGGTGGAATGTCATAAATGGACCATATTGTGCATAGCGTAAGCCAGCTGCATGGGTAAATGCTTTATCTACTTCTTCAGTAGTTGCAATACCATCATTAACAATGTGTAAGGCTTCTCTCCATAACGCTTCCATTAAACGATCTGCAATATGACCTTCTATTTCATGACGTACATGCAAGACATCCATACCTATACTTTCATAAATGCGCTCAGCAGCTATCGTTGTAGCCTCACTTGTAGACTTACCTGCAACAATTTCGACAAGAGGCAAAATATATACTGGATGAAATGGATGTGCAACAATGAAACGCTCGGGATGTGTTAAATTTTGTTGTAATTCTGAAGGCATAATACCTGATGTACTAGAACCTATCGTTGCATCTGGTTTCGCATAAAAATCAATTTCCGTTAACACTTTATCTTTCAATGACTCAATCTCTGGTACATTTTCTTGAATGTGATCTGCATCTTTAACAGCTTCTGCTAAGTTATCCGTAAATGTTAAATTTTGTAATGACGCATTTTCCGCTAAACCTAATGATTCTGCATAAGGCCAATTTTGTTTAACTTGTGTCAACATGCGTTCATAAGCACCTTCACTCGGATCTGTCGCTACGACTTCGTGTCCATGTGCAAGCATTCGTGTAATCCAACCACTACCAATAACACCTGTTCCTACTACTGCAAATTTCATAATGTGCCTCCTTGTGGGTTTCTCAATTGATATTTATCTCTCGCCTCTTGTGGTGTCATTGGTTCAATTCCTAAATCTTTTAATATTTCAACTGCTTTAGCTACAAGTTGTTCATTTGTAGCTTTAACACCTTTTGATAAATATAAATTATCTTCTAACCCTACACGAACGTTGCCACCACGTTTAGCTGCCTCTTCAACTGTAGGTAATTGCATACGACCTATTCCAAATGCAGACCATTCTGCATTTTCTGGTAAACGCGTTTTAAAATATTCAATAGTTTCAGGATCATTTTCGGCACCCCAAGGAATTCCTAAACAAAATTGAAATAGCGGTTGGCCTTCTATCAAGCCTTCTGATATTAACTGTTTAGCAAAACTTATATGTCCACTATCAAAGCATTCTAATTCTGGTTTTACACCCGCTTCTTTTACTAAAGCAGCTTGCGTACGTAACCATGATGCAGGACTCAAATAAACATCGTCTCCCATATTAACGCTGCCACAATCTAACGTACACATTTCAGGCAACAAGTCTCCAACCGGCTGATGACGTTCTTGCGGTGTTTGCATATCAGTTCCCGGTCCACCTACAGAAGGGTTATTTAAATCAGGGATAAAGTCTCCTCCACCACCTGACGTTACATTTATAATAATATCTTCATCAGCTTGACGAATTAACTCAATAGCTTTTTTAAATAAATTGACATCATGACTGATACCACCTGTTTTTGGATCACGTGCATGTATGTGAGCAACTGTCGCTCCAGCTCTCGCACATTTGATTGCAGAATCTGCAATTTCTTCAGGTGTGACAGGTACATATTCACTTTTACTTGTAGTATCTCCAGCACCTGTCAATGCTGCTGTTAACATTACTTTTTTCATATTTTTCACCCTCCAGCTATGTTTTACACATGCTTTAGTGTACCAACCAGACGGTAAAGTTTCAACTTACAATACTATAAAAAAAGAGATAAAAAGCGTCAAACGCTTACTATCCCTTGGTTTAAAAAATTTTATTTTTCTTCTTTTTGGCTATAACTATGTGCTGTAAGTCTGTCTAAAACTTGTTTACGCATATCATCATCAATTGCATCTATACCAAATATTTCTGACAACCATAGTCCATCAATGGCTAATCTTATAATTGTAGCATCTACAGGATCCAAACCATCATGTTCGATTTGCGTTTGCCAGTCACGATATGTGTCTTGTAGTGGACTTAATAAATTTTTATTACTACCTTGAGCAGCTAACATACCAGACGTAATACTAGCATTTTCTTCTCTGTGTTCTCGTGTAGCTTCTATAAATGCACGTAACATATTTCCTGCTTCTGCAGATGAAGTCTTATTCCAATGGCCATCTACATTTGTCTTATATAGAGTATTGGCATGATCAACAAGCCCTTGTATCAATGCTGTTTTATTTTTAAAGTGATACAGTAAGCCACCTTTACTCACTCCTGCTTTATGCGCCACCGCGTCTAATGTTAAGTATTCGCTGCCTTGTTCATTGACAATGGCTGCAGCCGCTTCTAATAGCTGTATACGCTTTGATGTTCTAGGCATGTAAGTACCTTCTTTCTATTGTTCAATTATTTGTCGTTCATTCCTTTGCCAGCCAAAATTTGATCTTTGTACTTTTCGATACGTTGCGTACGTGTTTCACTGCGTTTTGCTTGACCAATATAATACATATATTGACGTTGACGTCCAGGGGTTAAGTTATTAAATGCAGTTTGTAATGTTTCATCATTATCTAACGCCTGGCGTAGTTCTTCTGGCATCTCATACTCATCAGTGTTTTTCATTTTGACTTGTTTACCAG
The DNA here is from genome assembly GCF_017892945.1 of Staphylococcus sp. GDX8P114P-2. Lineage (NCBI taxonomy): Bacteria > Bacillati > Bacillota > Bacilli > Caryophanales > Staphylococcaceae > Staphylococcus > Staphylococcus sp. GDX8P114P-2. The sequence goes on from NZ_JAESMB010000007.1 coordinate 80,296, forward strand.
ATTTTTCAACACGAATAGCTTCTTCCAAATACCAAGCAATTTCCGTTTCTCTTGTTTGTATTTCTGCTAAATCTTTAAATCTTAATTGTCTAGCGGCTTGAACATTTTTAGTTTGCTGTACTAACGTATCATATTTGTCTTTCATTATCGCACCTTTTTCAAATAGCAGTGCGCAATAATGCTTAAAATCTTGGATAATCACTACATTTTTATCATTCAATGTATAACATGGATGCTTCCACTTAAACTCCTCTTCCAGTTCTGTGTCTAGACTTAGCTTTCGCAAAAATTTAAACTCATCTTGCCATTGCTCCAGATTGTTAATAAACGTATCAACTTTTGCATTAGTAACTTTTTCGTTCATCACTATCAACTCCATTATTGGTTCATCATATTTATATTACTATAATGCCCACTTTTTTGGGAATTATAACTCATAAACTTTAACTTACTTTTCCGATTAATATACTATGAATTAATGGAATTTTATGCTATATTTATTCCATTAAAAAATTTATAGAATTAAGATAGAGGTGAGTTAATGCAACAAACAGCAAATTTAAAAAAAGTTTTAGGTCTTCCAGACGTCATGGGTATTGCAATTGGTCAAATTATAGGTGCAGGTGTGATGTCATTAACAGGTATCGGCATTCAAATGACTGGCAGTGGTATAACACCAGCGTTTGTTATTTCTTCAATTTTAACACTCGTTACCATGTTTCCAATAGCTATTTTGAGCTCAGCAATCCCAACCACTGGAGGTATGTATCAATATACAAGTCGATTGCTTTCACCTAAAATAGGCGTTTTTTGGTTATTACTCTTTTTGCTATTGCAAATCACATTAGCTTTATATGCACTGTCTTTTGCACAATATTTAGAAAGTATTTATCCTGGAGTGCCAATTAAGTGGGTAGCATTAACATTAATGACAATCTTATTTATTGTCAATATTATCGGTGTCAAATCTGCGTCCTATATTGGTAATTTAATGGTAGTTGTCTTGATCGTCGCTTTATCTTGCTTCATCATTTATGGTTTACCACATACCAATGTTGCTGTATTTAATTCACATGATATGTTTCCTGATGGTTTTACTGGATTCTTTACTGCTGTTGGCTTAGTTTCATTTGCTACTGGAGGCGCACAAGTTGTAGCTGAATTAGGTGGCGAAATGAAGCGTCCACATCGTGATATCCCAATAGTCATTGTTGTAGCCACAATTTTTGTAGGTCTACTCTATGCCTTTATCGCCAGCATTGCAGTTGGCGTATTACCAATTTCAGAAGTAGCGGGTCAGCCGTTAACGAGTGTAGCACAAACTGTTTTACCTAGACCCATTTTTATTTTCTTTATTGTTGGAGGTGCTATGTTTGCATTAGCTACAACGCTTAATTCCACATTAACTTGGGTTACCAAAAGTTTATTAGTAGCTATCCAAGATGGTTATTTACCATCGCAACTTGGCGCTGTTAACAAACGATTCGGCACACCACATTGGTTGCTCATATTATTTTATATTATCGGTGCTTTTCCCATTATTACAGGTATGTCATTAACAGTTGTAGCACAATTAGGCACAGGTATTTCGTTGCTAGTGTTCGCCTTCCCTGCTTTGGCAGTATTACGCTTACCTAAAAGGTATCCTGAGGCTTATCAACGTTCACCATTAAAAGTGCCTTACCCATTATTAGTAAGTATTTCAGTGTTAGCAATTGGGTTATTACTATATCAATCTTATTTATTAATTTCTGATTTACAACTTGTGTATATCATTGGTACGTTAGTTTATATTATCTTAGCGGCAGGTATTGCGTATCTCTCACGTACACCTCAAAATTATGAAATTGCATCTCCTGCATTACTAGCAACAAAGCAATCACCTGAAGGTTAACTATTGTGAATAGTAATACAAAACAGCCATCACTATGTAAAGTGACGGCTGTTTTTGCATTATTTATATTTCATATAACGCTAACGTAATTCATTTATTAGCGTATTAAATTCCACAATTTATGTTGATACTACTTTTTTCAAACTGATAGCAATTATAAGCGCAATTACTGCAATTCCTACTGAAAAGTAAGCTGTTGCATGCACATTAATATTTGAAACAATCAGTCCACCAATAATACCACCAACACCAATACCAGCATTTAAACTTGACATATTCCAGCTCATAACTTGGCTTGTATCGCCTTCAACATGTTCAATAATTCCGCTTTGTACTGCCGGATTAGTACTCCATTGCATAATGTTCCAAATAAATACCGTGATAAGTAACATAGCAACAGTTGATAACACTGGATTTAATGATAACATCGTTGCAATAAATATGATTATAGAGATGATTAACCACCTTTTACTTGTTAACTTGTCTGATAAAAATCCGCCCATTGATGTTCCTATGACGCCAGCAACACCATTAATCAATAAAACTATAGAGATAAATGATAAATCATGTCCACCTGCAAGCATCAATGGATTTATAAAAATAAATGTTATCGAATTCGCTACTAATATTAAGAAAGTAATACTTAGAAATTTAACAATTTCGGCAGGACGTAAAATTTTCGAATAAGTAGTACTTTGTCGTGGTGTGCTACCAACGTGAGACTGTTTATTAGTATCCTCAACTGAAGGTAAATAAATAAACATTAAAATACCCGCAAGTACACTTACTACAACTATAAATACAAATGTATAGCGCCATCCTACTAAATCACCTATCATTGTCCCAAGTGGAACTCCAAAAACATTCGCTCCACTAAATCCTGAATAAACTACACCAATCATTTTACCTCTGTTTTGTGGTGCAGTTAATAAAGCAGTAAGGGCTAGTATTTTGACAACAATTAATGCTGCTGCCGCTGAAGACAATATTCGCCCGATAACTAAAATTGTGAAGTTTGGCGCAATGGCAATAATTAAATTCCCCACAATAAAAGCAAGTAACGTTATAAGCAATAATGGTTTGGGCGCAAAACGATTCGTTAATTTCACTAATATTGGGCCTGAAATCGCAAAGGTAATAGCATAGAGTGTCACCAGTTGTCCTACTATAGCTTCAGACACATTCAAGTCTGCGCTCATTAAATTCATAATTCCAGCTACCATCATCTCAACCATACCTACGATGAAAATACTAACAATAAAGGTAACTATTCTCATTACTGACATAGACCTGTCTCCTTTCTATATAATGTACGTTTTTTTACATAACCATTCCATTATATACCATTCGTCAACCATACTCATACCCTTTAAAGCCTATTACACCAATAGTTTATCGGATACTTAACATTACTAAATAACATTGGCTGTAACACCATAAAAATACGAACTCCTCCCATAATTAACATAGAAGAAGTTCGCTTAATAACATCATTAATTATTGCTTTGTAATATCTATTGTGTTTGCAATAAGTTGATCACGTTGATTGAAAAATTGTTTATAACTTAAATATGTTGCAAATAATGCTGACATTATAGTAGCAGTAGTATGAATAAAAATTACCATCAATTGAAATTTAATCGCTTCTAATGGCGGAACACCACCTATAATCAGTCCAGTCATCATCCCAGGAATAGAGACAATCCCATAGGTTTTCACTGAATCTATCGTAGGTACGATAGCCGTTTTAATACTTTCACGTAATGTCGCTTTGGAAGCTAATTTAGGTTCGGCACCTAATGATAATTTCGCCTCAATTTCATCCATTTGTTTAACGAATTCTTTATCCAAATTTTGATAAGCTAAATTAATCGCAATCAAACTATTACTGGCAACCATACCAGCTACAGGTATCACTTCATTGGCTTTGAAATCAATAGCACCTGTCACGATAACGCCCATTAACGGTAAAACTACACCTATAAATATTGAACTAAATGAAATCAAAAACACATGATGCATAATAGGCGATGCTCGATGTATAGTATTCCATGCAGCATTAACGATAATAACTAGTACAAATAACATCAGTAACCAATGTTGATTAACATCAAATATAAAATCTAAAATAAATCCTAATATTAACAGTTGAATAATGGCACGCCCTGTAGCAATTAGTAAATCTTTTGCAATATGTAATTTTTCTTTATACGAAACAATAATTGGAAAGAGTAACAATAATGCAGTTAAAGATAAGGCTGTAACACTCATGTTAATACCTCCTCAGACTGTAGCTTTCCATCAACAATACGCCACTGTTTATCAAAATGTCGCGTACTTTGTTGATCATCATGCGTAATCCAGACTACAGCTAATCCTTGTTGCACTAACTCAAAAATAAATGTTTCGATGTTTTCCTTATTATGTACATCTAGTGCGCTTGTAGCTTCGTCTAACAGTAATACTTTTGGTATATACATGAGTTGTCGTGCAATTGTAATACGTTGACGTTCCCCGCCTGACAAATGTTGTACAAGAGTATTTAGCTTATAATGACCTAAACCTACTTTTTTTAATAACTTTCTCGCCCTGCTTTTATCAAACTTGTCTTGTCTAGCAAGTGCTGGAAAAGCTAAGTTTTCACCGATGGTAGTACCAAACAAGTCGCTTTGTTGTAATAAAAAACTAACTTCCATTCTCAAAGTTTCAGGATCTATATCTTCAAAAGGATGTCCATATAACGTTATTGTCCCTTCCGTCGGACTCAGCAAATTACTCATTAATCTAAACAGTGTGCTCTTACCACTACCAGATGGACCTAGGACACTAATGGCTTCACCCGGGTTTACGGTTAAAGAAATATCGTCAATAATAGTACGCTTATCAATTTTATAAGAAACATGATTCAACTCAAGCACATACTTCGCCTCCAAGCTTACCAAAACTTACTTACAGTTTTATGTTCTAACTCACTAACAGTGTTAAAGTTATTGCATAATCTCTATGTTCAATGCAATATAAATATAGTTAAATTATTTAAATGAACCATTTAACCTACAGTTAGTTTATATCGCTAATAATATTATTATAACGTTACCACAATTAAGATAAATGCAACCAAATTATTCAACATATGGAATGTTACCGCAGCAGCAAGATTTTTGCCTGTTATTAAATACACAAAAACGATTGAACCACCAAGAATTAAATAACTGCCGATTTCAAAGGGTGATTGTGCACCTGTCATATGTAAGCAACCAAACACCACTATCGAAATAATAATCATTAAAGTATAAGTGAACTTTTTCCCGAGTTCATGAATCAACAAATGGCGAAATAACATTTCCTCTACGAACGGGGTCAAAATAACAATATCAATAAATAGTAACGGTAACAGCCAAGGATTATCAAATAATGACAGCAATTCCATTTGGTTCTGTGTTTCACTATATTGTAACGATTCAGGTAAAAATGTCGTTAACCATTCATATATATAGATTAAAATTGTACTGGCAATATAAGTACTTACAAATAACATAGTATATGGTTTTAATTGTCGAAATCGCTGGAGAGCAATATTGATAATTTGATGTTTACGATGCATTAAATAAAAAATATATAACAATATAACAGAGCTTAAAATAGAACTTATAATATAAATAGGATGCTCTAACTCTATAAAATCAACATTAAATTGAGTCACTAAATAAACTAACAATAATACTAAAATATTCGTCGCAATTAGATAAATAGGAATTAACCAAAAATCTCTTTTTACTAAATTTGAACGTTGCCAATAATTGTCTGCTTCGTTATGTATTGTGTTCTGTGAAGTCTTTGAGGACATGGTTTACCATTCCTTTCAAAATTTATATCTTAAATATATCATGCCTCCAATTTATAATATATAGATGTGATTCTATTACTTTCAAAAATAATCATATCTCATTTTTAATTGCAAAAATTCTTTTTTCTTCACAACACTTCCAAATTGTAATAATACGAATTTGTTGTAATATAGAACATAATAAGGGGGGATTTAAAATGACAGTCTTAACAGTTCTACAATTAATCGTCAATGTCATCATAGTGGTATTTTTAATTGGTGGCCTCGTTTTGGGGGCGGTGCTACTATTTAAAGATAAACGACAAAAACAACATAGTGTACTCCGAAATTATCCATTATTAGCACGTATTCGTTACTTTTTTGAAAAAATTGGTCCTGAAATGCGCCAATATCTGTTTTTGGAAGATACTGAAGGGAAACCTTTTTCACGCAATGATTTCATCAATATTGTAGTGGCAGGTAAATATAATTCTCGTATGGCAAGCTTTGGTACACAAGAAGATTATAAAGAAGGCTTTTACATTCAAAATACGATGTTTCCACTTCAAACTTCAGAACTTAATATCGATCAGTCATCTATGATTTCTACATTTATCTACCATATAGATAATGAACGACTTTTTAATCGCGATGAACATCGTGAAGAAACCAACATTGATCCTTATTTTTTAACTGATGACGACGCCATTGTGTTAGGTGCTCAATTAGCACACCCATTCACACTCAAACGCTTAGTAGGTCAATCTGGAATGAGTTATGGAGCTTTAGGCCAACGAGCAATAACTGCACTATCTAAAGGATTAGGTCAAGCAGGCACTTGGATGAACACTGGTGAAGGTGGCTTATCAACATATCATCTTAAAGGTGGCGGAGATATTATTTTCCAAATAGGGCCAGGACTTTTCGGTGTACGTGATGCGGAGGGTAATTTTGATGAAGAAGAATTCAAACGTTTAGCACAATCAGCTGAAGTTAAAGCTTTTGAAATTAAATTAGCCCAAGGAGCTAAAACACGTGGAGGTCATATGGCAGGCAATAAAGTAACTGAAGAAATTGCTGAAATCCGTAACGTAACACCTTGGAAAACTATTAATTCACCCAACCGCTTCACATACATTAATAATCCCAATGACTTACTAGAATGGGTTAGCAATTTGCAACAAATTGGACAAAAACCTGTAGGCTTTAAAATAGTAATAAGTAAAGTTAAAGAAGTCGAAACACTTATTCAGACAATGATTCGCACCAATCAATTTCCTGATTTTATAACAATTGACGGAGGTGAAGGTGGCACAGGTGCTACCTTCCAAGAACTGGAAGATGGTGTAGGTCTTCCGTTGTTCACAGCCTTACCAATACTATCAGGACTATTAGAAAAGTACGATATACGAGATCGTGTAAAAATCTTTGCTTCTGGTAAACTGATTACACCAGACAAGATTGCAATTGCGCTCGCACTTGGAGCCGATTTAGTCAATATCGCACGAGGAATGATGATTAGTGTCGGCTGTATTATGAGCCAACAATGTCATATGAATACTTGTCCTGTTGGCGTTGCTACTACAGATGAAAAAAAAGAACGGGCTTTAATCATCGAAGAAAAGAAATTCCGAGTAACCAATTATGTGACTAGTCTACATGAGGGTTTGTTTAATATTGCTGCAGCTGTTGGTGTGTCAAGCCCTACTCAAATTAGCAAAGAACATATTATTATGAAGCAACATAATGGTGACCTGCAATCCATTCACGACTACAAATTAAAGCTTATCGAACACCAATGATAACTAAAGAGGTTGCAACAATTATAAAGTTGCAACCTCTTTAGTTATTTATTAACTTATAACCACTATTTTACAATCCAGTAGTCAGTTGTTCACTTAATTTTTCAACGATTGTCACTTCATCATCTTCTAAGGGATTAAAAACAAATTTCTCTCCATCAATAAATACTGTTGGTATGCCTGTTATTCCTCGTTCAAATGCTTCTGCAGTTATAGCTAATGAACGTTCGTCTGCTGCTTTATTAAGTGCTAAGTTGAATTCATCTTCCATTTTACGTTCAATTGCACTAAAACTTGTTTTCCAACTTTCTTGTGTTTCATATAAATGATGAATTAATTGATAAGTTCTAGAAACATCCTCATAATCTAAATAAAAATTAGCGATTGTTCCTTTTAACAAACCTTGTTTTGTTTTATCAAAATGTTTAATTACATGTTTTACTTTACCTTGCTCAATTAATGGCGTTAAATAACTATCCGCTGCTTTAAAATAATTTTTACAATATGGACAAGCAAAGTTAATAAATGATTCTACTGTAACAGGTGCATTACTTTTACCTAAAGTTAAATGTTGTACGTCTGACACGATTATTCCCCCTTCTTATAATTACTACTATTGAAACATAAATTATCTCTAATTACACAAATTTACTCTTACTACTTTACTAAGAATTCATATAAATAGCGTTTCTTAGCACAAATGCTAAAATATAAATAACACTTATTTTATTTTGGAGGTTAATATATGAAAAATTCAGTCGAACTATTAAAAACATTAACTGATGTAGATGGTATTGCAGGACATGAAATGACAGTTAAATCTTTGATGCATGATTATTTAAGTCCTATTAGTGACGAAATTGTCGAAGATAACTTAGGTGGCATTTTCGGGAAAAAGCAAGCTGTTAATGGTAGCAAGTCTTTAATGGTTGCCGGTCATTTAGATGAAATTGGCTTTGTTGTAACTAAAATCGATGAAAATGGTTACTTAAAATTCACTCCGATTGGTGGTTGGTGGAACCAAGTCATGTTATCTCAGAAAGTAACAATAACGACTGACGAAGGTAAAAAAATACGTGGTATTATTGGTTCTAAACCGCCTCATGTACTGTCTCCAGAAGAACGTAAAAAGACGGTTGATATTAAAGAAATGTTTATTGACATTGGTGTGAAAAGTAAGAAAGAAGCTGAGCAATTTGGTATTGAGCTCGGTAATATGGTAACACCATATAGTGAATTTGAAACATTAGCTAATAATAAATACTTAACAGCAAAAGCATTTGATAATCGTTATGGTTGTGCACTTGCAATTGATGTACTAGACAACTTAAAAAATGAACAAATTGATATTGATTTATACGCAGGTGCCAATGTTCAAGAAGAAGTTGGCTTACGTGGTGCAAAAGTTGCAGCTAATACGATTAAACCTGATTTAGCCATTGCAGTCGATGTTGCTGTTGCCTATGATACACCAGGGTTATCCCAACTTAGTGAAACTGCATTAGGCGAAGGTCCAGTCGTTATTATCATGGATGCGAGTAACGTTGGCCATGTTGGTTTGACTAAACATATTAAACAAATCGCTAAAAAGCATAATATTAGTATTCAATTAGATTCTACTCCTGGTGGCGGAACTGATGCTGGTAGCATACATGTAGCAAATGAAGGAATTCCAACAGTAGCTATTGGTGTCGCTTTACGTTATATGCATTCTAATGTCTCTGTTTTAAATACAGATGATTATAAAAATTCAGTAGCATTAGTAACTGAAATCGTTAAATCTTTAAATGATGACACAGTAGAACAAATCATTTGGTAATTATTTTATAGGTAAAAAGCTTGGACACTACACATGTTCCAAGCTTTTTTATCTGTGATATATTTTTAATTTTCCCTACAATTACATTAAAATTAAGAACACTACAATGCTATAACACCGTTTACTCTAATTCTCTCTTATTCCATGTTATGTACAGGAGGTTTAACCTCTTCAGGTAATGGGCTTTGATACTGATCGCGTCCTATTTCGCGATCAAATTCTTGTTCGATATCCTTTAATTTTTCTGGATGTTCTAATACATAAATCGCACTTCGAGCTAATACACGTGCTGCACGTGACATCCCTTTTTGTGCCACCGTACTTTTGCCTTGTGCAACCATTTGCCACGTATGTAACTGTGTCCCTATAGCTGCAGTTGCGGTTGTTACTTGTGCAGTTGGAACGTTCCAACTAACATCTGCCACATCTGTAGAACCATACATTATTTTTGTTGTAGGTTCATATGGATGAATGACATCACTTAAATTTTTCCCTTCAACTAAATGTTGATCTTGTAACACTCCAAAGCTCTCATACGTTTTAACAGCAGTTTGTTGCTCTTCCTCACTTAAAGTTTCCCAAAGTGCTTGTGCAAAAGTTTGTTCTTCAGATGTATAACTAATCTGTCGTTCTTTATCTAATTCATCAAATACCACTTGCTCTAAAGTTTGATTAGGTACATATTCTGAAACTGCAGACATTAGCTCTGAGGACATAGTTGTCCCAGTCATTAACGCTGCGCCTTGTGCAATTTTATCGACACGTTTATAAATTTCACGTGCATCTTCTATTTTCGGTGCCCTGATTAAATATACTACTTCAGCTTCAGCTTGCACAACATTAGGAGAGACACCTCCTGTATCCGTAATAGCATAATGAATGCGTGCATCCTGGATAAGGTGTTCACGTAAATAGTTTCCACCTACATTCATCAGTTCTACAGCATCTAATGCACTTCTACCGATATGTGGCGCACTTGCTGCATGCGCACTTTTTCCTTTAAATTTATACTTAACTTGGAAATTAGCTAATGAGCGTAATGCCATAATTGCATTAAAAGGTGTAGGATGCCAAGTTAAAGCTAAATCTAAGTCATCAAACATCCCCGCTCTCGCTAAAAAACCTTTGCCCGATCCGCCTTCTTCAGCTGGACAACCAATTATTTTTACAGTTCCAGGAAGTTTATACTTCTCAAGATAAGCTTGTACTGCGAGTGCAGCACCGATAGCACCTGTCCCTAATAAATTATGACCACACCCATGGCCAGCTTTATTGTGCTCCACTGGTTTGTTATAGGTAATGTTTGCTACTTGGCTTAATGAAGGTAATGCATCATACTCTGCTAACAATCCAATTACTGGACCTTTATTGCCAAAAGTAGCTGAAAAAGCAGTTGGAATATTGGCTATGCCCTGCTCAATATCAAAACCTTGTTGCTCTAAATAGTTACATATCTCAGCACTCGAGTCGTATTCTTCATATAATGTTTCTGGGTGATCCCATATAAAATCGCTTAGCATTTGCAACTCTTGCGCTTTATCTTCAATTATTTGTTGTACAAATAGTTCATAATCTTTCATTATTAATTCCCACCGCCTTCGTCCACTACATAATAACACGATTCTTTTCTAAAAATACAATTTTTCAGAATATTTATGTTTTTTTCATCTTAGCTTTGTTATAATTTCGAATAAGCTCAAACGTGGAGGGATTTGCAATGAAAAAGCAAAACAAACCGAAAGTTTCATTTGTACATAAAGCTTTAAACGGCGTAGAAGTCGTTGGAAATCGTTTGCCTGATCCTAGCATTTTATTTTTTCTAATGTGCGTAGGTTTGGCCGTTATAACTTGGGTAGTCTCACTCTTTCAAGTAAGTGTGAAACATCCAGGTACAGGTGATGCTGTCGCCATTAAAAGCATTATTAGTAAAGATGGCATCACAATGATTTTTAATGATGCTATACAAAATTTTTCTGAGTTCCCTGCTTTAGGTCTAGTACTGTCCGTAATGTTAGGTATAGGTATTGCTGAAAAGACAGGTTACTTTGATAAATTAATGATTCAAGTAGTACAAAAAGCACCAAAGAAATTTATCGTTCCCTGTATTATTATTATTGGTATCTTAGGTAATGCTGCTGGTGATGCTGCTCCTATTGTCTTACCACCACTGACTGCCATAGTATTTATTAAATTAGGCTATCACCCGATAGCAGGATTGGCTATGGCATATGCAGCTGCTTTAGGTGGTTTTTCAGCTAACTTTTTAATAGGTATGTCAGATGCGCTACTATACGCATTTACCAAACCAGCTACCAATATTGTATCTGATAGTATCCAAACTAATGTCGCAATGAATTGGTATTTTATCGCTGCTAGTGTCGTAGTTTTACTACCTGCTGTGTATTGGGTCACAATGAAAATAGTTATACCTCGACTTGGGACTTATGACGCCAGTGATACAGATATTACTAGCGAGGATTCTGATACAACAATTAGTCCAAAAGAAAAGCGCGCTTTATTTTGGGCGAATATTAGTTTTGTAGCTGTAATCGTCTTAATCGTTGTAACTGCAATACCTCAAAATAGTTTTTTACGTAACGCCAAAACAGGCAGCTTATTAAATGATGCCCCTATTATTAATGGCGTAGGACTACTTATTTTAATTCTCTTTTTAGTACCAGGATTAGTATATGGCATTATGACCCAAAAATTAGCGAATTCAAAAGATTTAGGCAAGATGTTAGCAGACTCTATGTCTTCCATGGGATCATTTATTGTTATTGTCTTTTTTGCCGCACAACTACTAGCATTTTTAGAATGGAGTAATTTAGGTATTATTGTTGCAGTTAAAGGTGCAGCATTACTCCAAGGACAAAATGGTATTGTGCTTATTATAGGTATTATTTTGCTGAGCTCAATTATAAATTTACTTATAGGCAGTGCTTCAGCTAAATGGGGTATTTTAGCACCTATTTTTATACCGATGTTAGTGCTTGTAGGATTTCATCCAGCATTTACGCAAATGTTATATCGCATAGGTGATTCTATTACTAATCCTATAACACCAATGATGCCTTACTTACCATTACTTTTGTCTTACGCACAAAAATATGATCCGAAAATGAAACTGGGTTCTTTACTCTCTAGTTTAATGCCCTATTCAATCGTATTAGGCATTGTGTGGCCACTCTTCATGATAATATGGTTCTTATTAGGCTGGCCATTAGGTCCTGGGGGTCCTATCTTCAGCAAATAAAATGACATTACTATTTCAGTCAATTTTTGACAATTAAATTGCCACAAATATATTTGAATCGTGTATGATAGGGTAAATAAAAAAAAACACGACTTAACAATATACACCTAGGAGGCAAATATGAAACGCATAGGTTTAATCGATATTGGATCAAATACCATTCGCTTAGTGATATTTGAATTCGATAAAAAGACTGGTTTAGATGAAGTACTTAATATAAAAACACCTGCACGTTTAAGTCAGTATTTGACTAATGATTTAACGATGACACAAGAAGGTATTGAAGTATTAACTACAACTTTGAGTAGTTTTAAACGTGTCTCAGATAAATTTGCAACAGACGAACTACACCCTATTGCTACAGCAGCAATTAGACAATCGACTAATCGAGATGACATTATCAAACATATTGAACAACAACTTAATATAACAATGCGTATTATCCCTGAAGAGAGTGAAGCTTTTTATGGTTATTATGCAATCACACATACGACAAATATTTCAGATGGTATCTCTGTCGATATCGGTGGCGGTTCTACAGAAGTAACATTATTTAAAGATAAACAGCTAAAAGCTGCCCACAGTTTCCCATTTGGTGTAGTGACGCTGACTAAAAAATTTTTCAGTGACAAACCGCACAATGATAAACATGCTATAAAAGATATGGAAAAGTTTCTAATTAAGCAATTTAGTCAATTAGACTGGCTTAATGATGCTCAAGTAGCTCTTGTAGGTGTTGGTGGGTCTGCACGTAATGTCGCGCGTATTCATCAATCTGCACACGACTACCCTATAGGGGGTGTCCACAACTATTCTATGAGTGCTAAAGATGTTGAAGAAGTATTTTCGCTAATCAAAAAATCATCACGCGATGAATTAAAAGATGTAGATGGTTTGAGTGGTGACCGAATAGATATCATTTTACCGGCTGTTGCAGTATTTAAAAATTTATTCACTAAAATCAATGCCACCCAATTTACTTTTTCACGTAAAGGGTTACGTGAAGGCTATGTGATGCATTTAATTAGCGAGCAATTTCCTGATCAGTTCAACAAAGAAAATATTCGCCAAGATGCGCTATATCATTTGGCTAATGAATATAAAATAGAAGAAAAAAGTGCGAAACAGCGTGTTAAGCTTGCCTTATCTTTACTCAATCAATTGATAGAAACAAAACATTTAGACATTAGTAAGACAGATAAACGATTATTTGCGGAAGGATCTTATTTGTATTATTTAGGGAGCTTTATAAATGCTGATTCAAGTTCTCCACATACCTATTATATTATTGCTAATTCTATGATTGAAGGTTTTACACATCAAGAACGTGTCAAACTTGCTTTACTTGCAAGTTTCAAAAACAAATCATTAATGAAATTTTACAGTCACGAAACAAAATGGCTAGTACAAGACGAATTAGATACTATCCAGTCATTAGGTGGCATCATCAAATTTATTAACGCATTGAATATCTCTCAAACAAATGTCGTCGATCGTATTTATCTAAAGAAAGAAAAAGGCGATTACACACTTTACGTATTTTATGAGGGAGAACCTGTTGCTGAAGAATATCAAGCTAATCGACAAAAGAAGCATATCGAAAAGATATTAAAGGACAAACTTTCTATTAACTTTACACGCGCTTAATATTTATATGATAAGTTAAAATAAGATTATTATGCAATTTAGACTATAACGAGGTGTAGCGAGTATTATGCAAAATTATTTAAGATCCAAAGATTTGAATTTACCACAATATTATAATAATAGAGAGCTAAGTTGGTTGGATTTTAACTTTCGTGTTTTGCAAGAAGCAGAAGATAAAAATAACCCTCTGTTAGAGCAACTCAATTTTATATCAATTTTCAGTTCTAATTTAGACGAATTCTTTATGGTTCGTGTAGCTGGTTTACAAGATCAATATAAGATGGGGTACGATAAGCCTGAAAACAAAGCCCAATTAACGCCAAAACAACAACTTGAACAAATTAAAATTAAAAATAAACACTACGTCAATTTACAATATAAACGCTATAATGAATTAGTTGATGAATTAAAACAATACAAAGTCGAAATTGTTGAGCCTGAATGTTTAAACGATGATTTGTTAGCTGACTTAGAACAAGAGTTCAAATTAAGCATCTTACCCACATTAACACCATTAGGTATTGATGCCTATCATCCATTTCCAAAATTAAATAATAAAAGTTTAAATATTTTTGTTGATATCGATACTGAAGATGCTATTAATTCAGCCATTGTGCAAATACCATCTTTAATACCTAGATTCACCACTTTAAATGATGGTGATAAACAGTATGTAGTTATGATTGAAGACATAATAACGTACTTTATAAATTACCTCTTCACTGGTTTTGAAGTATTAAACACCTTTACTTTTAGAATTACTAGAAATGCAGACTTAACTATTCACGAAGATGGTGCTGAAGATTTATTAATCGAAATTGAACGTTTCTTAAAAGAACGTAAAAGTGGTTCGTCTGTACGTCTTGAAGTAGATGGAAGAACAACTACTTACGAAGATATTCAATGGTTAATAAATCAATTGGAAGTAGACGATGATCATATTTACTTTGTTGATGGACCATTAGATTTAACTTTGTTATTTGGTTTAGTAGATCACTTATCAAATAAACTAAAACATTTAAAATATCCAAAATATTCACCTCAAATACCACAATCATTAGGAAACAATGATATTTTTGAATTATCGTTAAAACGTGATATCTTTTTCCATCATCCGTATGAAACATTTGAGCCGATTGTAGATTTTGTACGCGAAGCGGCAAACGATCCAAATACCATAGCAATCAAACAAACACTCTATAGAGTTAGTAAAGATTCTCCTATAATTCAAAGCTTAAAAGATGCTGCAGAAAAAGGAAAACAAGTGACTGTGTTAGTCGAATTAAAAGCACGTTTCGATGAAGAAAACAATGTACATTGGGCACGTGAATTAGAAGATGCAGGCTGTCACGTAATTTATGGTATGACTTATTTAAAAACCCATAGTAAGATTTCCCTTGTCGTTAAGCGTATCGGCAATGAGTTAACTTCCTTTGTCCATCTTGGCACAGGTAATTATAATGATAAAACAGCAAAAATATATACAGATATGGGTCTTATTACTACTGACAATGCTATCGTTGAAGATGGTATTAATTTCTTTAATTATTTAAGTGGTTACTCAATCAAACCTAAATATAATAAATTGATTGTAGCTCCTTATGATATTCGCGATGAATTTATTGCGCGTATCGATAATGAAATTATACAACATAAACAATATGGCAACGGTAAAATCATGATGAAAATGAACTCATTAACTGATAAAGATATTATCTTAAAATTATTTGAAGCTTCTCGTGCCGGTGTTACTGTCAAGCTCATCATTAGAGGAATTTGTTGCTTGAAACCTGGAATCCCTGGTATAAGTGACAATATTGAAGTCGTAAGTATTGTCGGCCGTTTCTTAGAACACTCACGTATTTACTATTTCCATAATAATGGCGAGGACAATATCTATCTATCATCAGCGGATGCCATGACTCGAAATATGATAAAACGTGTAGAAATCCTTTTCCCTGTAGAAGATAAAGAGATTAGCCAACGTTTAATAAATTATTTAAATTTACAGTTATCAGATAATCAAAAAGGTCGTTATCAAGATGCAGCCGGCAATTATCACTACATTCAAAATAATTTGTCACCATTAAACTCTCAAGCGTACTTAATGCAAGAAGCAATAGAATATGGCAACTCATTAACAGCTTTCAAAACGCAAAACTATGCCACACCAGTCACATCTAAACGTGGATGGTTTTCAAAATTTAAAAATAGCTTTAAAAGATAAATAATATAAATATTAAAGAGTTAACTCTCACTTACATAAAGTGTGGTTGACTCTTTTTTTGGCACATCTTCTCGTCCACTAAGCACTGTCACTTTTGATATAATAAAATTACTATCAAGCTTAGTAACGGAGGTTAATATATGACTATTTATTCCAATCTTGTAACACACTATCCAGAACTCCAATCTTTAAAAGATTATAGACCTATATTGTGGCTAAATCCGAACTACGGAATGACGACACCACAGCAATTTTCACTTAGTGATATAGAAGCGGCACAACAACGATTACGCCGTTTCAGCTCATATATTCAAACAGTATTTCCAGAAACAAGCGAAGCTGATGGTTTAATTGAATCCCCATTAATGGAAATCCCTAATATGCAAAGCGCGCTTGAACATCACTTTCACACTGCTATTCCGGGTTCATTATTTTTAAAATGTGATCACGCATTACCTATTTCAGGTTCAATTAAAGCGCGCGGTGGAATTTACGAAGTATTAAAATTTGCGGAAACAATTGCTCAACAAAAAGGTGGCCTGTCGTTAGAAGATGATTATAGTATTTTATCTTCCCCCTATTATCAACAGTTATTCTCACAATACACCATAGCAGTAGGATCTACAGGTAACTTAGGCCTTAGTATTGGCATTATGAGTGCAAAATTAGGCTTCAATGTCAATGTGCACATGTCTAATGAAGCGCGTGAATGGAAAAAAGCGCGTTTACGTTCTCTGGGAGTTAATGTTATTGAACATACATCAGACTATCAGGTAGCTGTTGCAAACGGACGCAAAGCTGCTGCTGATGATCCTACATGCCATTTCGTTGATGATGAAGGTTCTACAGATTTATTTTTGGGATATAGTGTAGCTGCACTACGTTTAAAGACTCAACTAGATGCACAAAATATTAAGGTAGATGCAACACATCCATTGTTCGTTTATCTTCCTTGTGGTGTAGGTGGTGGTCCTGGAGGTGTTGCTTATGGCCTCAAAACTGTTTTTGGTGAGCATGTTCATTGTTTATTTGCAGAACCAACTCACGCACCTTGTATGACATTAGGTATGATAACAAAACTTCATGATCAAATTGTCGTTACCGATATAGGCATCGATGGTAAAACGTCGGCTGATGGTTTAGCAGTCTCGCGTCCTTCTAAACTCGTTGGTGAAGTCATGATGCCAATATTATTAGGATGTGCTACCGTTACAGATGACATGATGTACAAATATTTATACTTATTAAATAAAAATGAACACATTCAAGTCGAACCTTCTGCAACTGCTGGTTTTGCAGGTATAATTCCAACTTTACAACAATCACAACAATTTAACTTTGAAAATGCTACACATATAGTTTGGTCTACGGGTGGTAATATGGTCCCTGCAACTGATATGTCTGAGTATATTCAACATGGTGCTAACTTAATGTCACATTAAATATAAGTTTTAACTTATCAAAAACTGTATGAACAATTTGTTTAAAGTTCAAATGTGATGGAGATATTTACTGTTACTTACAGAATTTCTTCATCACTTTTTTAATTCAATAAATATTCAGAATATTTATTGAATTAAAAACATAGATATGTTAAAGTTTAACTTATCATTTAATCCTTTACTTCGGTAGAGAATAAAAGTAAATCGCAAAGGATGGTATTATGACAAATGCAACAACTTTAATCAGAAATAAAGAAAAAGAACTCGCATTTCTAAAACATTTTGAACAAGCAGATTATCAACTTGTGGACTTCAGTTTTATAGAATCATTAACGTGGCCTACATTAACACAAGATGATTTACAACAAATGACTGAACGAAGTTTTTGGCAACATAACCATCAGATTTTTGCGTTACGTAACGACTTTACAGATCAATTATTACGTTATTATAGCAATTATCCATCACCTAATAATAAAGTGGCATATTCTGGTCCTATTATTCGCGATAATATTGTTAATACACAATTAGGTATTGAACATTACAACCCTACTATTAATGATATGCAAAATGATTTTATAACCTTTTATGATTTTATTAAATCAACTTTACAAGATGATATTGAATTCGTCATTCTAGGTCACTATCAGTTAATAGATTTACTCTTAGCAGACAAAGAACAAAACGCTCAAATTTTGAAGTTAATACAAGAACGCAACATTTCTGAATTATCTCAGCAGTTAGGTACAGCACATCCAATCGTTCAATTATTAATGACAAAAACTACAGACCAACTTAAACTATTAACACAACTTTACACAGTAGATCATAGTACGATTCAAGCATTAACACGTTGGGAACAATTTTTTAAATCATTAGGTGTTACTGATATTCACCTAGATATCACACCTCAACCACCTCGTTCATATTATAAGGGCGCATTTATGACATGCACATTGCAACATAACAAAGCGCAACAATTGACCGGTGGTTATTATACAGGCGAATTAGAAGGTTTTGGATTAGGGTTTATTCTTTAAATTAAAGGAGAGAATATTATGCTTACCGTTGCACTCGCAAAAGGAAGATTATTAAAAAGTTTTATAAGTTATTTAGCAAATAAAAATGAACAAGCTATCGTGAATGCTTTAGAAAACCGTGAACGCCAATTATTAATTACGGTCAACGACATTCAATTTGTGTTAGTTAAAGGTAGCGATGTCCCTATTTATGTAGAACAAGGCGTTGCTGATGTAGGAATTGTAGGTAGCGATATTTTAGAAGAAGGCAATTACACTATTAATAATTTATTAGATTTACCATTTGGTGAATGTCACTTTTCATTAGCTGCTAAACCCGAAACAACTGAGTTTACTAAAGTCGCAACTTCTTATATGCAAACTGCACGTCAATATTTTGAAGCTCAAGGTATGGATGTAGAATTAGTTAAACTGTCTGGATCGATAGAACTTGCCTGTCTTGTTGATATGGTAGACGGTATTGTAGATATTGTGCAAACTGGTACTACATTAAAATCAAATGGACTTGTTGAAAAAGAGACTATTAAACCTATCAATGCCAAACTTATTACTAATAAACAAGCCTACTTTAAAAAATCAACAGAAATCGAAGGCTTAATCAAACGATTGGAGGTATCAGTCATTGATCTTAAATAAAGAAACATTTTTTAATACTTTATCAGAAACCGCTTCTTTGAATGAAGATTTATATTCGATAGTTAAAGACATTTGTGACAATGTCAAAAAACATGGCGACCGTGCTTTACTGCAATATAATAAACAATTTGATCATGTCGATAATCCAGAGCTCAAAATATCTAATGCAGAGATTGAGGCTGCCTATGCACGCATAGATGAGGATTTAAAGCGTGCTTTACAACAAAGTCATCAGCGCATCGAAGCATTCCAACAATCTATTAAATGGGAAGAACGTAAAGGCCAAGATGAATGTTATGAATTGTATCATCCTTTAGAGAGTGTTGGTATTTATGTACCGGGAGGCAAAGCAAGTTATCCATCTACTGTTTTAATGACAGCAACTTTAGCCAAAGTTGCTGGAGTCAAAAACATTGTAGTTGTTACACCTCCACAACAAGAAGGTATCCCTGATGTTGTTCTTGCTGCTTGTTATATTACTGGTGTAACTTCAGTATATCAAGTAGGAGGTGCGCAAAGTATCGCTGCTTTAACTTATGGTACAGCAACTATACCTCAAGTTGATAAAATTGTTGGTCCCGGAAATCAATTCGTA
Organism: Staphylococcus sp. GDX8P114P-2; assembly: GCF_017892945.1. Classification (NCBI taxonomy): domain Bacteria; kingdom Bacillati; phylum Bacillota; class Bacilli; order Caryophanales; family Staphylococcaceae; genus Staphylococcus; species Staphylococcus sp. GDX8P114P-2. The sequence goes on from NZ_JAESMB010000007.1 coordinate 100,480, forward strand.
GCGTATGCTAAAAAATACTTATTCGGTAATGTTGGTATCGATCAAATTGCTGGTCCAAGTGAAATTGCCCTTATCATCGATGACACAGCAGATTTAGATGCAGTCACTTACGATGTCTTTGCACAAGCGGAACATGATGAATTAGCACGTACATTTGTTATTAGTGAAGATATTTCATTGTTGAAAAGACTAGAAGATAAAATCCAAGCGACACTTACTCAAATTGAACGCCAAGATATTGTTAAAGCAAGCTTAACGCAAAACCATTATTTAGTTGTGGCAAACGATTTTACTGAGGCATGCGATATCATGAATACAATTGCACCTGAACACGCTTCTATTCAAACACAAAATCCAGAAGAGTACTTACACCATGTTCGCTCTGTTGGCGCATTATTCTTAGGCCACTATTCACCTGAAGTGATTGGTGATTATGTGGCTGGACCGAGTCATGTCTTGCCAACAAATCAAAATGCTCGTTTCACTAATGGATTATCGGTCAATGATTTTTTAACACGCCATTCCGTAATCAACCTATCGCAAAAGACATTTAATGATATACAGCAAAGTGCAAAAACAATTGCACATACGGAACAGCTTTATAATCATGAACAATCTATTACTATTCGTACATCAAAGGAGTATGACAATGATTAGAATAAACAAAAATGAAAGTCCACTACGGCCGTTATCTGAAAGTCAACTGGCGACTATTATTAATGATTCTGCTTTTAACTTTTATCCTGATGCAGAATATGAACAATTCAAACGAGCTTATGCCGATTTTTATCACTTCCAAGCTGAACAAATTATCGCTGGTAATGGGTCAGATGAATTGATTCAAAAACTTATGCTAATTATGCCTGACGGGCCAGTGTTAACACTTAATCCAGACTTTTTTATGTACCAGGCATATGCTGCCCAAGTCAAACGCCCTATTCATTTTGTTGAAGCACAAGCTAATCTAACATTCGACTTAGACACAATCTTACAACGAATAGAAGAAGTACGACCTGCATTTTTTATTATGAGCAATCCGCACAACCCAACAGGTAAACAATACGATTCGGTATTTTTACAAGCTATTGCTGATAAAATGTATGCTATAGGTGGCTACTTTGTGATTGATGAAGCGTATCTGGATTTTGGCACTGCCTATAGCTTTGAGAAAGTAGATCATGTATTACAAATGCGTACACTATCAAAAGCATTTGGTTTGGCTGGCTTGCGCTTAGGCGTATTGATTAGTACAGCTTCAACGATTGCTAAAATCAAACAAATCGAACATCCATATCCATTAAATACAGTTACACTAAAAATAGCATTATATATGTTTGAACGCCCTGAGCAAACAAAACAGTTTATTAATCATCAACGCTATTTGGCACAACGGTTACGTGATATGTTAAATCAAGAAGTTTCACATTTGATGACTATTTTCTCATCTGCGACAAACTTTGTGTTAACACAAGGAGAAGCAGCTGAATCATTAGGACAATATATTTACCAACACGGTTTTTTACCACGTTTCTACGACGAAACTATAATGCAAGACTATGTACGCTATTCCATTGCTACAGATGAGCAATTAAATACTTTAGCGCAACTTATCAAAGACTGGAGGCAAGACTATGAACTATCAAAAAACGCGTAATACAGCTGAAACAAAATTAGAAATCACATTATCAGATGATAATGCACCTAGTAATATCAAAACAGGTGTTGGTTTTCTAGATCATATGCTGACTTTATTTTCATTTCACAGCAAACTTACGCTGAATATAGAAGCAAATGGTGATATTGAAGTAGATGATCACCATGTTACTGAAGACATCGGTATTGTACTCGGTCAATTGCTATTAGAAATGGTCAAAGACAAAACTACATTCCAACGTTATGCTGCGAGCTACGTGCCAATGGACGAAACACTTGCACGTACCGTAATTGATATTAGTGGTCGCCCTTATTTATCTTTTAATGCAACTTTAAGCAAGGAAAAAGTAGGCACTTTTGACACTGAGCTTGTAGAAGAGTTCTTTCGAGCATTTGTCATAAATGCTCGATTAACGACGCATATTGATTTAATTAGAGGTGGGAACACTCACCATGAAATTGAAGCAATTTTCAAATCATTTGCACGTGCATTAAAATCAGCACTGACAGCGAATGATTACCAAGGCATCCCGTCATCCAAGGGCGTGATTGAATGATCGCAATTATTGACTATGGCTTAGGCAATATCAAAAATATCCAACGTGCAGTTGAACATTTGGGTTACAATTCAATACTTACTGATCAACCTTCTGAAATTAGTCAAGCCGATGCGATTATTTTACCAGGCGTAGGTCATTTTCGAGATGCCATGCAAGCTATAGCATCTCGAAATTTAATAACTACATTACAACAAATTACTAATATTCCAGTTATTGGTATTTGCTTAGGTATGCAATTAATGTATGAGCATAGCGCTGAAGGTGATGTTGATGGTTTGAAATTAATTCCCGGTATAGTGACACCAATTAAGACCACCTACCCTGTACCACATTTGGGCTGGAATAACTTAAGTAGCTCTATACCTACATTAAATAAAGATGTTTATTTTGTGCACTCTTATCAAGCGGAGATGTCACCCTATGTAGTTGCATATGCTGATTACGGCACCCTAATACCTGCAATTGTTCAATATAAAAATTTTACCGGTATACAATTCCATCCTGAAAAAAGTGGTATGTATGGCCTTTCAATTTTAAACCAAGCACTTCAAGGAGGATTTTCAAATGATCAAACTTTGGCCAGCAATTGATTTAATCAATGCAACAAGCGTCAGACTAACAGAAGGTAAATATGATTCTGAGGAAAAAATGGCCAAAAGTGCCGAAGAAAGTATTAAGTTTTATAGTCAATTTGACTGTGTAGACCGTATTCATATTGTTGATTTAATTGGTGCTAAAGCACAATCAGCAATTGAACATGACTATATTCATACTTTAAGACAATTAACTGAAAAACCTATGGAAGTAGGCGGTGGCATCCGTACTGTAGATACAATTAACACATATTTTAATGATGGTATTGATTTTTGTATTGTGGGGACAAAGGCTATTCAAGATGTTGAATGGCTAATTGAAATAACACATACTTTCCCACATCGTATTTGCCTTTCCATCGATGCTTATAAACAAGCTATTAAGATTAATGGTTGGGAACAAGATGCACAACTGGACCTTTTTGAATTTTTGGAACAAATCAATGACTTGCCATTAGCAGGTATTATCTATACTGACATTTCCAAAGATGGACGAATGGCAGGACCAAATTTTGAAATAACAGGAAAGCTTGCCAGTCAAACTAACATACCTGTTATTGCATCGGGAGGCATTAGAAATCAAGATGACTTAACACAATTAGAACAGTTAGGCGTCGATGCTGCCATTGTAGGAAAAGCCGCACACAAACCAGAATTTTGGGAGGGCTTAAAATGATAAAAAAAAGAATCATTCCTTGTTTAGATGTTAAAGATGGACGTGTTGTAAAAGGTATTCAATTTAAAGGCTTACGCGATATTGGTAACCCTGTAGATTATGCACTCTATTATAATGATCAAGGTGCTGATGAATTAGTCTTTTTAGATATTTCACGAACAGAAGCAGGACATGATTTAGTATTAGATGTCATCCAAGAGACAGCCGCCAAACTTTTCATACCATTAACTGTTGGTGGTGGCATATCAACATTAGATGACATTTCTCAATTACTTAATCATGGTGCTGACAAAGTATCTCTAAATTCTAGTGCTTTAAAAAACCCACAATTTATCAAAGAAGCGAGTAATAAATTTGGTAGCCAATGTATTTGTATAGCGATTGATAGTAACTATGACTCTGAACTCGAAGACTATTATTGCTACACACATGGTGGTAAACAGCGCACTAACAAACGTGTATATGATTGGGTGCAAGAAGTTGAAGCTTTAGGTGCAGGAGAGTTATTGATTACAAGTATGACACATGACGGTATGAAACAAGGCTTTGATGTCACACATTTACATGAAATTGAACAACGCGTTAACATTCCAATTATCGCCTCAGGTGGTGGCGGCAAACCGAGTCATTTTGTTGATTTATTTAAACAAACAGATGTCTCTGCAGGGTTAGCTGCGAGTATATTACATGATAAAGAAACTACCGTAGATGAGATTAAAACATGTATGTCAGAAGGAGGTATTCCAGTACGATGACCCAACAACCAGATTTTAGTAAAGGGTTACTCCCAGTAATTTTACAAGATAGCACTACTAAGCAAGTATTAATGTTAGGTTATATGGATAAAGCTGCTTATGATAAAACCATCGCTGATCAAATTGTCTGTTTCTATTCACGTTCTAAAGAACGTTTATGGGTTAAAGGCGAAACATCTGGCCATACTCAAGAGGTTGTTTCAATGCATTTAGATTGTGATCAAGATACTTTATTAATTGAAGTCAAACCTAATGGACCAACTTGTCATACAGGCAGCCAAAGTTGTTTCAATACTACAGTACCATTTTATGTACAAAACCTAGCAGAAACAATTGTCGACAGTTTAAACTCTACTAAAAACAATTCATATACTAAATATTTATTAGCAGAAGGACTAGAAAAAATCACGAAAAAGTTTGGTGAAGAAGCATTTGAAGTAGTTATTGGTAGTATGAAACAAGATAAAAATGAAGTAACCAACGAAACTGCTGACTTACTTTATCATTTATTTGTCTTGTTGCAAGCTTTAGATATCGACTTTGCATCTGTGGAACAAGTACTTGCAGAACGCCATAAAAAGTCCAACAACTTTAAAGGAGAGCGTTCTGATATAGACAATTGGTAAGTTCAAGGGAGTGGGACAGAAATCTGATTTTGGAAAAATGATTTCGTTGTCCCACCCCGGCAAGGATGACTAGCTTTGAAACAAGCTTGGTTCGAAGCGCATTTTCAATGCAGTCAGCTACTGCCCCATATGAAAAGAGGTTTAGAATAAAATATGGAGTGGGACAGAAATCTGATTTTGGAAAAATGATTTCGTCGTCCCACCCCGGCAAGGATGACTAGCTTTGAAACAAGCTTGGTTCGAAGCGCATTTTCAAAGCTAGTCAGCTACTGCCTATATGAAAAGAGACTAGAACAAAGCAATGATGTTCTAGCCTCCATAACGTAAACAAATCCTTTGAATTAATTTGCGAAGGGTTTGTTTATTTTCTACTTATATAGTTTTGTCAAAATAATAGTGCTTTTTCGTATATTTACTTAGTAGGAGATAATGTCGACCTATCAAATCATCTGGTACATATAACCTATATCCTGTTGGCAGTATTTATGCCGACTCCTGTGGGTAAAGCACTAGCCGAAGACTACAGGCTGAGGCAGTGCCCACGGAAAGCGTGCATAAAAACTGCCAATATAGCAAACAGTCAGCTACTGCCCATATGAAAAGAGGTTGGGACGAATCAGTATTCTCCCAGCCTCTTTTTTTCTTATGCCATCTAATTAAACCGGACGTACTGTCACTTCATTGACATTAACATGTGCTGGTTGTAATAAAGCATAGACTGCTGCTTCCGCAATGTCGTTAGCTTCTAATTTTTTACGTCCGCCCCAGTCTGTATCACTGCTTAACGGTGTGTCTACCATGCCTGGTGAGATACTCGTAACTCTTACACCAGTTTTCGCTAATTCTTTTTCTAACCCTTGTGTAATAGTATGCACTGCTGCTTTTGTCGCACTATATAATGTACTTTGTTTTGTAACTTCAAAGCCAGAAATAGACGCAATATTTATAATGTGACCAGAAGATTGTGCTAAAAATTCTGGTATTACGGCATTAATACCATACAATGTCCCTTTAATATTAACATCTATCATTGTATCCCATGCGTCCACATTGCCCTCAGTTACACTTGAGGATAACATTTGTCCCGCACTATTAACTAAAACATCAATTTGACCAAAAGTTTGTTTTGTAAATTCAATAAGCCCGTTGACAGACGCATTTGATGTAACATCAGTTACATGTGTTTCTACATTTACATCATATTGCGTTGTAATTTCTGTTTCTACGTTTTTAAGACGTGTTTCGTTTCTTCCTGCTAATACGAGATTGATCTTATGGCTAGCAAATGATTTAGCTATTGCTGCTCCAATACCACTACTTGCACCCGTAACGACTGCCACTTTATTCGCTAATTCTGTCATAAAATTCTTACCTCCATCTGTTTTACTTTTTTACTACGTTCACTTTATCATATTCTATAAAGAGACTTTACTGTTATGCTTTAGTGAGCCAATTACTACCGATAAATACATGCAAAAGTTTATTTGGTAGTATAAACTAGAATGTAATCATAATATTTTAGGGGGATTAATGATGACTTTCGATACACGACTAGACGCATTACGTCAACAAAAGGATCGTACAAGTTTTAGCTTTAAGTTTGCAGAGCTCTTTTCAGCAGAAGAATGGATTGACTTAGACTTAAATCATCGTAAATACCTTGAACGAGAATTTCGTCGCTACATTAATAACCATGATCATTTACGTATCCCATATGTTAGCGAAGACAACATACGTATGCGCATGTACAATTTAGAGTATGACTATAACGAGGTTAAAACCAATTTCAAAGCATATATTTAGCAATATAAAAAGCCAAGCTATCCTTTTCACTTATGAGGATACTTGGCTTTTCATTTATGAGGATACTTGGCTTTTCATTTAATTATGAAGCTGACAATAGTACTTTGCCATAGTTATACAACTTTTCAGCGTTCACATAGCAAATATAATCAATGCTCCGATAACCGTCTTTCAAATCACTTATCATGCCTTGGTTAACACCGGTATGTTTATATATGTCATAGCTACTTTCATTTGAAAAGATTACACTTTCAATAACTGCTCTCATAATTTATCACTCCAACTTATAATTTACTTTGTGAGTTTGTCTTTACACTTTTTATCTTACACAGTTCTGTATTAAATTAAAAGAATTTGTGATTAACTTCACAAAATAGTCATTTTTATTATTCCTAATGGACAATTTTTATATAGTAAAAATGACGAAGTATGAACCATCTAAAAAGTTTTCACACTACGTCATCTTTATTTTGTTACTTATACAACAACTCTATTTTATGACTATCATTACACGCGGAAAGTATTAATTTTTATAACCAAAATCTGGAATATTTTCCCAACGTTTTTTGAAATAATATGCTACCGATTTCGGACGACGTTCACGAGTGAAGATACCTTTCTTATTACCTTGTACACGGATTAAGCCAGCACTAGTTTCAAAATCAGCAAAATTCCATGTTTGCTCACCAATAAAGTTTGGATATTGGTCCACTACTTCGTGATTAGCTTCATAATAACGGACTTGATACTCTTCAGTAAACAACTCATCTGTAACAGTATGCAGTCCCGCTAAAGTATCTGCACCATATTCTGTGAACATAATAGGCTTATTAGGTTGAGCTTCTCCCCATGCGTCCAGTTCTTGTTGTAAAGCTATTTTGGCAGCTTCAAGGTCACCTGTTTGTGTGTACCAACCATAATATCTATTGAGACATAAGACATCTACTAAATCTTGAACTTGGCAGACGTCTGGTTGTGATGTCAGTATTGTAACTATAGTTACAGGACGATTTTGCGGATCTTGTTCACGTGCCAAGTTAATAAGTGGTTCGAAATATTCTTTTGCACCTTTTTCATTTGATGCTGGTTCGTTAGCAATTGACCACATTACAACACAAGCATGGTTTTTATCACGTGCAATTAATTCCTCAATCACCGCTTCATGGGCTTCTTTAGTACCTATTTCTTTAAATGTATCTCTATTCGTGCCACCATTTAATACCATATCAAAGTTCAGATGAACACCTACTGCTGTTGTCTCATCAATAACAACAATGCCTTGTTCATCAGCTAAACGCATCATTTCTTCAGAATATGGATAATGCGAAGTACGGAATGAATTACCACCAATCCATTTAATCAAATTAAAATCTAACACATTCGCTGGTTCATTTAACCCACGTCCACTATAATATGTGTCTTCATGTTTACCAAAACCTTTAAAATAAAAGGGCTTGTCATTAATTAAAAATTGGCCATTAGCAACTTTAACTGAACGAATTCCAAAAGGTTCTCTATAAGTATCTACGACTGTTCCATTATTAATAATTGAAACATCGAGCTGGTACAAGTATGCATTTAATGGTTGCCATAATGTAGGATTATCAATGTTAATTGTTCCTTTAGCATCAGTACTTTCACCTACAACCTGTTGTTGTTCGTCTAATACTTGCACATGCACCTCTGCTTGTTTATTTACCGACACATCATAATTGACTTTTGCGTGTGTTTCTAATACTTCAGGCACAATTGCAATGTCTTGTATATAAGTTTGAGGTGTTGTATAAATTTTTACAGGTCTATGTAAACCTGCATAGTTAAAGAAATCAAAGTTAGGATCATTCTTTTTAATGGTCGTATTATTTGGACCTTCTTGCTCATAATACTTGCCTACTGGTAATGTAGTTTCGTCTAGTATATTATTTACGCATACAGTTAATCGATGTTCACCAATAGCATCCTGTGTATCTAGTTCCACTTCGAATGGTAAAAATCCTCCAGTATGTGTAGTAACTATGTTGCCATCAATATACACTGTTGCTTTATGTGTTGCCGAGCCAAAACGTAAGACACAACGTTGACCTTCTAAAACTTTAGGAATAGTAAATTGACGTTCATACCACACATTTCCTACGTGATTACGTATTTCCGTTGTTACACCTTGATCATTGTATGAACCGGGTACAGCCATTACTTTGTCTGTATTTAATGGTTGAGAGACATCAATATTGTCATGATCATGTTCTAGTTTAAAACTCCAAACACCATTTAAATCTAACGTCGTTCTTGTTTCATTTGTAATTGGATATAGCATAATAGTATGCCCCTTTCGATTGATTATAGTTCTTCACGTAATGCTAATTCTTTTACAATTTGATTATGTCGCTTATCTGTTAATGGATAGAAAATTAAAAATATGAATAATCCTAGAATCGTTATAATTAAAGGAAAACCGAAGAAAACAAATTTCATGCCAACTATTGTACTTGCTGTTTGTTCCACATTTGATTTAAAACCTACCATAGCAAGTGCTAAACCAGGTAAGAAACCAGCTAAAGCTTGAGATAACTTTCTAGTAAAGCTATAACTAGAATAAATAATACCTTCAGAACGCAATCCATTTTGCCATTGTCCGTATTCCACAACATCTGCAATAAATGCCCATGATACAGTTGTTGGAATAACTAAAAACATGGAACCTAATGTATTTACAATTAAAAATGGAATTACTTCTCCACCGAATAATGTAAAATTCAATAACTCACAAATTGAAAAACCAGCCGTTCCTATTATAGCTGTCATTTTTTTACCGACACGCTTACTTATATACGTTGTGAGAATTACAGCCGGTATAACGACAATTACATTTAATGTACTTACAACGCCCACTAATCCTTCTTGACCTAGTACATAGTCAAAATAGAATAATTGAACATTTAGTTTTAAAAATTGAGCAGTTATTGTCAATAACGTATAAATTACTAAAACAATAAATGGTACATTTTTAAATAATGATAAAAAAGCTTTTTTACCTAAACCTTTAACATCAGGTCGTTCTACAACATGTCGCTCTTTTACTCCTTTATAACAAATCACATGGAATACCATTCCAAATATTGCTAACACTGCGACTGCAATAGGATAACCCACCGCTTCATTCGGGAATAAACTAACTATTGGTATAACTGACACACCTGCTAAAAACAAAGCACCTTGAGAGCCCATATTTCTAAAAACTGAGAGTTGCGTTCGATCATCGGCATTTAAAGTCATTGATGCTGATAATGAACCATATGGAATATTAACTACTGAATAAGCAGCATTAAATGCCATATAAGCTGCAAATGCCCAAATGATTTTTCCTGTTTCACTAAAATTAGGTGTTAAAAAAGTGACAACAGTCATTATTGCTAACGGCAGTGAGCCATATATAATAAATGGTCTGAATTTCCCCTTTTTACTATAATTTTTTTGATTATCTATATAACTTCCTACACCAACGTCTACAAATGCATCAAAGATTTTTGATACTAAGAAGACTAAACCAGCGTAGACACTTGAAATTCCTAAGACATCAGTTAAAAATTTTAGTAAGTAAATCTGCCCCATATCAAACATCATGCCGTTACCTAAATCACCAAAACCGTATGATATTTTTTCTTTCATCTTCAGTTTAGGTTCTTGAATGGCTTTAAATGTTTTTAATTTCTTATTTGCCGGCTTTAATTTCGTTACAACCATAATTTCACCCCTTTGTAAAAACACGCATAATAGCTAGCACCCTGAATGTAAGCGTTTTCTTATGTAGTTAAATTTTTTTCCTCCTTTGCATATATTCATTGCTTCTTTTATTCGCTTACTAATGCTTATTATATTTTTATATAGAAAACAGTCAACAATATATAACAACGTTGTTATATATTGTTGAACTCTTAATTTTGTGTTTTAAATAGAGTGAAAGTTGTAATTTCGGGCTTTCTCTGACATTGGATACTTGTATTATTATACTTAGCAATAACATGTGTGACGTAGCTTTTTAATAGTTAAGTTTGAGCTTAACTTCTTATATTTGCATGTAAAAATTATTATATTTACATTTTCATTATAAATTTTACATAAGTAGCCACCGTTATGTTAATCATTCATAAAAGCATAGGTTTCATGTGAATTTCAGGTTACTGATTACGATATTTTAAAGGGGTAACTTTATAATATTCTTTAAATTTTTGGGTGAAATAACTCGTCTGTTGATAACCAACAGCTTGTGCAATTTGTGTTACAGTCATATCTGTCCTATTAAGTAACGATTTAGCTTTTTTTAATCGTAATTCCGTTATAAATTGAGCTAACGAGCAACCCATTTCTTTATTAAAAATTCGAGATAAATATGCTGGAGCTAAGTCAACGTATGAGGCAAGTTGCTTCAAAGTTAACTGCCGTGACAAGTTTATTTCAATATATTGTATAACTTTGTTAATTTTAGGACTGTAAGTCGTAGCTTTTACTTTAATGGCACTTTCTGTATACTCTATTACCATACGTCGGATTACTTCATATAGTAGTTCCCCATCTTCCGTTTGATCAATAAGTTTCGCATATTTCGTAGATATGTAATCTATAGTTAATAAATTAACACCTGCTTTTTCAACAGCTTTACGACAAAGTACATTAACAATAAATGCCTTATATTGTGCATTTTTTATATTATCTCTCACACGTTTTAAACCGGCGACACTCATATTCATCTTTTCTAAAATTAGCATTGCCTCTTTCATATTGCCGTTTTCCACTGCTATCAACAATGTATTTTCCAGATTATATCGTGCTTCCAAATTTTGAGTGATATATTGTGTTTGTACTTCATAAGTCGCTTGTTTATTAATATTTAAATGAAAATTAAAATTGATATCTTCAATTTCATACACATATTGTCTTTCTTTAATAAAACGGACGACTAGCCGACACATTTTTTGCGCTTTAATGTGATTACATACTGGAATTTGTAGCAAATATTCTTTTAATACATTTAATTTTGTAACCTTTACATTTAACTCTTCTAACATAGCTTTACATTTTTGTTCGTTTGGACGCTGCTCTAAATAAGGTCCGACCAAATATACTTTATTTTGTTTATTATATTTAAAAAGTAACACGCTGACTCCAAAATAATTACGATAATGATAAATTTTATTACTTTTCATGCGTTGAATAAAATAACGGAATTTTTCTGTAAATTGTTTGCGTTGCGTATTGGTAAAAGGCGTTTTAATGTTATTAATTAAGCCTGATATATCATCTATAAAATAAGACTGTACTTCAATACCTAATAATTCAATCGCATGTGCTTTCAACATAGTTAAAGTGTCATAACTCATAATATCCCCACCCCTACTTATCCATTATATACAACCACATAGTAAGATTGTTAGAGAAAACATGTAAAGGAATTTAATAATTTTGGAAATTATAGCTAATTGGATAGAGTGAGCTCACTCACGAAAAATATAACTTAATAGGGTAATAACATAGTAAAGATTAAAAAATAAACGTTAATTTCTATCTGAAAAGATAGAGAATTTAACGTTTGCTTTATTTTTATAAAATTTTGTGAATTCAATACCATTGAGACTAAACCAACTTCTTGTTTAACTTTTTGGTTGTTTTCAATGGACCTTATTTTTGAATAACAAAATATAAATTGTACCGATTTTGAAATGTGTTGACGCCCGAGGGGAATAGTATGCGTGAGAGACTACAGGCTCTAACCATACCCCAGGCAAGCATGCACAGTCAAAATCGAATGTTTTAAATGTAAAGAGGGCGAATCCATATTAAGGATTCGTCCTCTTATTTTGACAATCGGATCTATGTCCAAGTCTCACTTATTTTAAGTTTACGTTTGCTTTTCACCAAATTTCAATTTAAATGGAGCATAAATTAATACAAAAATTAAAATCAAACCTAAATAACCAATTAATGGATAGAAAATTGCTACTAAATCTGTAAAACCAACAAAGCTTAACAATAATCCTATAATTACAGATACCGTATAAAATACTTTAAATCGCTTCGTATTCACTACGGTAAAACGTGTCGCAAAAGCATAAAACATACCAAGCCCCGTATTAAAGATCATCGCAAAAATTACAATTGCCATGATGAAACCTAAAATAGGTGAAATATTATTAACTATACCTAACATCGGCATATCCATTTGTCCTACATGATTAATTTGCATAAATATAGCCAAATGACTCAACACTATCATAATACCTAGTGCAATACCCCCAACTAAGCCGCCAATCGCTGCAACCTTCGGATTTTTTTCTGATCCTCCCATAACAATTGCCATGGAGGCACCTACCGCTGTATTAAATGACGCATAATTAATACCTGCTACTAGCCAATGTGGTAATGATGAAGGAATAGCATCTGATACTTTATGTAGTTCTCCAAATGATGTGTCTGTTGTCACAAAACTGTATATAGAAATAATAACAATAAAAATAATTAAAAATGGTGTGATGTTACCTATAACCTTTACAACACCATCAACACGAAGCATACCTGCTAAGATGATCAATATTGTCATTAATAACGTACCTACAACTGGGGGCACATTAAACTGCTGGTTTAAATTGGATCCAGCCCCTGCAATCATGACCACACCAACACCAAATAACGTAAATACGATGACAACATCAATTGCCCATCCTAATAACCTTCCTATAACTGAATTTCCAGTAATATTATGAATAACTTTTTTATGAGAGTCTGTTTTCGACCTACTACCTAACCAGACGAGCATCATGCCAACATAAGCAAAGATAGCTGTCGTAATAACTGCACCGAACGTCCCCATAATTCCGAAACTCGTAAAATATTGCAGCACTTCCTGCCCTGATGCAAACCCTGCACCAACAATAACACCTATAAAAGCGCTGGCAATTAATATAATTCTTTTCATATGTATAAACCTCCCCTTATAACTTACTATAACTTAATTGTTAAATTTATCAATTATTACTATTTAAGTAACATAATATATACAAACAAAAAACGCTAACAGTTAAATTGTTAGCGTTCTGAGTGTTTATTACATTGAATAATCACACTATAAATTAGACTAATAGATACATACCATACTTAATATATGGCATGTATCTATTTTACTATTATATTGTTTGTTACAGCAATATAAAAGATAAAAGCTATTCATTAAAATGTATATTATTAAACAAATAAGATATTTATACAAATAAACTTAGGAATAAGATAAAGATAATACCTGAAACTGAAATAATCGTTTCTAATAATGACCATGTTAAAAACGTTTCTTTTACTGTTAATCCAAAGTATTCTTTAAACATCCAAAATCCTGCATCATTCACATGAGACAAGATTACACTACCCGCACCGATAGCTAATACTACGAGTGCAACATTTACATCTGAATGTTGTAATAGTGGTAATACGATACCTGTAGTTGAAATCGCAGCAACCGTTGCTGAACCTAATGCAATTCTTAACACAGAAGCAACAATCCACGCTAATAGTATCGGAGACATTTCAGTACCTTCAAATAACGTAGCAATTGTATCACCGACTCCTCCGTCAATGAGTACTTGTTTGAATGTACCGCCACCACCAATAATTAAAAGCATCATACCGATGGGATAAATTGCATTTGACACAGAATCCATAATTTCTGAGTTTTTTCGCCCTTGTTTAACGCCCATAGAAAAGATTGCAAAGACTACTGCAATTAACATTGCAGTTCCTGCTGTACCTATAAAGTAAACAACAGATTCAAAACCATTAGTGGCTTCTTCATTACCTGTAATCAGTTGTACAATTGTAGATATCAACATTAAGATTACAGGTAAAATAGCTGTAATTAAACTCACACCAAAACTTGGCATTTCACTATCTTTAAAATCTTGTTGTGCACCTAAAGCTGAAATATCCCCTTCTCTTGTATAAGCTGTCGGAGTAATTTTTTGAGCAATTTTATTAAAGAATGGACCAGCAATTAATGTTACTGGTATAGCAATAATAATTCCGTAAAGTAATACATGTCCCAAATTAGCTTCTAATTCTTTAGCAATTACCACTGGTCCTGGATGAGGTGGTAAAAATCCATGTGTTACTGATAAAGCAGTAACCATAGGTAAACCAAGTTTTAATTGTGAAACTTGCGCACGTTTAGCAATAGTAAATACCAATGGAATTAACAAGACAAGTCCTACTTCGAAAAATAGTGCAATGCCGACAATAAATGCTGCAATGATCATAGCCCATTGTACATGCTTTTGACCAAATTTATTAATTAATGTGTCAGCAATACGCGTTGCACCGCCACCATCAGCAAGTAGCTTACCTAATATCGCACCTAAACCAAAGATAAGTGCAATATGGCCTAATGTACTTCCCATACCATTTTCTATTGTTTCGATTATTTTATCTAATGGCATACCTAACAATATTGCTGTAATAATTGATGTAATGATTAATGCAATAAAAGTATTTAATTTTAACAAGATTATAAGTGCTAACAGGATAGCGATTCCGATTACCACTGTAGCCAAAGGCCAAATTGTTTCAAACATTTTTATTTCCCCTTTCAAGGATAGATTTAACTGCCTTATGATAACGCTTACTTAAACTCCCAAACAAACTCTATTAAAAGTGTTTACGCACCTCTTTGTGTTCACATAGCAAAGAGCATCGTGCGTAAACAATATTATTTATTCCGCATGTTCCATATATTTGCGTTGGAAGTCAGCAATTTCTTCATAATGCGGTGCTAATGAGCGACTTAAATTGATAAAGATAGAAACTAGCTGTTGGTAGACTTCAACCTGTTCTGGTTCTGGTAAATGTTCATTTGTTGTGCCTACCATTGTTTCAATAATTGAAAAATCTTCAATTTCTCCTAATGCTTTCATACCTAACACACATGCACCTAAGCACGAGCTTTCATAACTTTCAGGAACACTGAGTTTAGTATCAAAGATGTCCGCCATCATTTGGCGCCAAACACTACTTTTAGCAAAACCACCCGTAGCTTTTATCGTATTTGGTGTTTCATTCATAACTTCAATTAATGCAAGATATACAGTGTATAAATTATAAAGTACACCTTCTAATGCAGCGCGAATCATATGTTCCTTTTGATGTGACAAGGTTAAACCAAAGAATGAACCTCGTGCATCTGCATTCCACAATGGCGCACGTTCACCAGCTAAATAAGGATGGAAAATTAACCCCTCTGATCCTGGTTTCACTCTACTAGCGATACGTGTAAGTACGTCGTATGGGTCAACTCCTAAACGTTTAGCAGTTTCAACTTCACTAGCCAGTAGCTCATCACGTAACCATCGCAATACTACACCGCCATTATTTACAGGACCACCTATCACATAATGGTCTTCAGTTAAGACGTAACAAAATATTCTACCTTTATAATCTGTTCTAGGTTTATCAATAACAGTACGAATAGCACCTGATGTACCTATAGTTACGGCAACTTCACCTTTTTTATATGCATTGACACCTAAGTTAGATAATACTCCGTCGCTAGCACCTACGATTACTGGCGTATCCGGGTTAATGCCCATTAACGTCGCATATCTATGCTTCATTCCTCTCATAATATGCGTTGTAGGAACGACCTCAGGTAATTGTGTTGTTGTAATGCCTAATAAAGCTAATACATCTTCATCCCATTGTAAGGAGTCTAAATTCAACATCCCAGTAGCTGACGCCATAGATTGGTCAATGACGTATTGTTCATATAATTGGTAAAAAATATACGTTTTAATATCTACAAACTTCGCTGTTTGTTTAAATGTATTTTGTTGCTCATGTTGCATCCAAAATATTTTTGATAAAGGGGACATAGGATGAATCGGTGTACCTGTACGTTGATAAATATCGAAACCATTGTGTTCCCGGTTGATAAGATCCGCATACTTACTCGCTCTATTATCTGCCCATGTTAAATTTTCAGTAAGTCGTTTATGTTGTGCATCCATAGCAATCAAGCTATGCATTTGGGCACTAAAAGAGATTAATTTGATATCATCTTTTGCTATTCCTGATTCTCTAACAATGTATTTAACAGTCATTAACACTGCATCAAATAGTTCATCAGGATTTTCTTCTGAAACATCGACATTAGGTGTATGCAACTGATAACCAATATTGTGTTTCATAATAAATTGACCATGTTCGTCATATAATACTGATTTGGTACTTGTTGTTCCAACATCGACACCTATCATATATTTCATTTCGTTCATCTCCTAAGCAATTCTGGTAATTCATTAACGTAACCAAAAACTTTCTATATTTTCACCGACGTCATCAAAATTTAAATGAAATGCATGACGTAATTTATTAGTATCTTTATGCTCTACAGCTTCGATAAATACTTCATGATTATGGTGAATACGTTCAAAATCTTTAATGTTTTCGTTCATTCTTTCTCGCATGGATAATAATATGAGAGATTCCATAACTGGCCTCAAATGATTCCAATATGTTTTTAAGTATTGGTGTTTTGACGCTAAAATTGTCACTTCATGAAATTTAATATCATGTTCTGTAAAAGATTCCGCATCTTCAAACTTTACCGCTACTTTCATCATTTCAAGTTGTTTTTTTAACTCTTTTACTACTTGACTATGTTCTTGGTCTTTTATGCGTGAAAAAGCAAAAGATTCTAACATAATTCGAAAATCATATAGCTCTTTTTTTTCTTTTTCTCCAAACGGTAAAACCTCTGCTCCCATACGTTCTAAATGTATCAGCTGGTCTTGGTTTAACAACTTAAAAGCATCTCTAACAGGTGATCGGCTCACATTATATGCTTTAGCTATTTGATTTTCCGTTAATAGTGTATCCGGACTAATCGACCCTTTAACAATACCTAATCTAAGTTCAGCAGCAATCATTTCACCTTTAGATAGACCTTCTAACCATTGTTCAGGATATTCAAATTCCATTTTATAGCACCTCCGCTTCACACCGATATACTTGTATACAAGTATATTAGTATATTTTTTACTAAATTGCAAACGCTTCCAGCAATTTTCATTTTATAGACTAGTATTAAAAGTGGATTCAACTGCGTGATAACACTACTTTAGGGAGGTATTAAATTTTGACAACTTGAAAGATTTTACAATTAAAAAAGAGCTTGGAACGAAATTAATGTTCCAAGCTCTTTTTAGGTTAAGCTATTATTTATTATTAAATACTTCAGAATGGATATCTTGCATCTTGTGCTCTACTGATGTGATATCTGTGGCGCATTGACGTAAAATATTACGGTAATGTTCAGTATTTTCTTCATTTTTATAACGTATTTTATGTTCTAAACTTGCCCACATGTCCATTCCAATAGAACGAATTTGAATTTCAACGGCTACATATTGAACTTCTTCGGTAAGGTAGACCGGTATAGATACTACAATGTGTAAACTACGATACCCATTACTTTTAGGATATTCAATATAATCTTTTCGCTTTAATAATTCTATGTCAGGTTGCTTTAATAGTAATTTTTCAATAGCATAAATATCTTCAATATAGTTACATATAACACGGACACCAGCGATATCTTGTAAGTGCTCGTTAGCAGACTCTACAGAAATTGGTAAACCTTTCCGTTGTAATTTTGAGATAATACTTCCCAGTTCTTTAACACGCTTTTCTAAATGATGTATTGGATTATGTTTATGCATTTGCTGAAAATTATCATCGAGTATATCTAACTTTGTACTTATTTTTTTGACAGCAGCGCTATATATATTTTCAATATTCATGAACTCAATTAAGACCGAAAATGCTTCATCAGAATTTTCAAATGTACTAAAACTATCTTTAAATTCATTTCTCAAATCTTCTAAATAATTGGAAGGCTTACGTTCTACATACATCTTTAGATCCTCCAGTTAATTTCTTCTTGAATTTTATTATAACGAATTTTATTGCAATACAGAAATATATCGAACTTATATTATTGGAAATTTAAAGTTACTTGAACTTTTTATAAGGGAGTCGATGTAAATTTTATACTGTGCGTTGGCATTATGAAAGCGTTCGAAAGTTTACTATCCTTTCAGAACGCTGAGGTTAATTAGTTGTTTTTGTATGTTCAATAACTTCAGTATTACGATTAGCAGCTATATTTCGTGCACGCTTTAATGCATCTTCTTTTTTAGCAAAACTATTTGATGCTTTTGTGGCACAATCCGTTTTAATTTTCCAGCTTTGATCTTCGTAATATACGTGGACATCGCGCTTATTTAAATCTGGATTTGCTGATTCATCTTGTTGATGAATAGTAATATTGTGATGTTTTAACTTTTCTAAGTCTTGTTGCGTTGCATTGTCATACCATTGTTCAGCTTGTTTAGTGGCTATGGGGATAGCCTTTTCTTCATCAAAACCATTCTTTAACATTGCATTACCAATATCAATCGCTTTTTGTCGTTTCAATGTCTCAAAATTTTTCCAACTTTGTGGATAATCATTCACCGTCCATGGCATTGAATCTCCACCACCATTCATTACTTTTGATTTACCACTGAATGTTAATACTAAACATTGTGCAAAATATCAGCAGTAAAAAACAGAACCATGACATTTACATAGTTCTGTTCCACTTTTTAGTTTATTTAGTTTCGATTGAGGAAATGGATTCCCGTGATTCTGCACAATTATTTTGAATATTGTTTAATGCTGTTTGTATATAAACATACTGCGGTAATTCTGGTAAATGTTGCTTTTCAATATGCTTACCTGTTTCAAAATGCTTTGCAATATTTTCAAAAATCACTAGGTATTTCCCCATTTTCAGATCATCTATATGTTCTCTTTGGGCATTATTTAATGCTCTTTTTAGCATAAAACTAATCTCTTCTAAAGCATATATACTTGGATAATGATAACGTACGCGTTTTTTATTAGTAGCAACTTCTCCATTTGCACTATTATACACTTGAATCATATTATTTAATTTCACACTGAGTAATACCATTTCCTTTTTATCTTGCTTCACAGAATGATAGCCATTTTCGGAAAATAAATAGTGAAACACTTTTGCTTCATCTCTGACAACATCAGCAATGGTTTCAGGTAACATAGATGACGCTGTTTTGCGACCTAAGATTAACAAACCAATGACTGCTATTACCACACCTACAATGACATCGATAATACGTGGTAAAGCAATTAAAATGGTCAAATGGTTGGATGCTAGTCCATTTAATAAGATAACTTGAATTGTTATAAAAATAACTGCGAAAGAATAGTTAGCGCCTACGAAAATTTCAGTTACCCCAGCAGCTAATGTCAATAAGATGATAGCGACAGGGATAGGCGGTGTACTTAATAGAATTAATGATAGTATTAACACACCAATAATTGTACCAATACTTCTTGAGCCTGCACGTTCAAAACTATGTACTGTTGTGGCACCGATCAGAACTGTGTGTGCACTTAATGGAATCCAATAAGCTTTATCAAAATCAAACATTAATGCTACAAATACGGCTATCGCCATAATAATTGTATAGCGTAATGTATTTCGGAAAACATAAGAATCTAAAGTTAAATTTTCAATTATACGTTGCCCATAGATAGAAACGCGTATATCTACTTCATGCTCTACACGATCAGCATTAGCATTTATGATTTCGTCAACTTTAAATATGTGGTCAACAAGGTTTTGGTATTCTGAAGCTACTGCAATTTCTTTGGACCACTTAGCATCCGTTTTACCATCAGATAACACCATATCAATAATATAATCTGCCATTTCTTTAATTTCATTAGGTAAAGGACGGCTATCTTTACCATTAAGTTCTAGTAATTCAGAGTAAATACCTTGTGCTAACGTGTGCAACAATAAGATACGCTGAAATTTTGACGATTCTTTTGACTTTTTACCACTCGCTGCTATGAGCTGATTGTCGGTATAGCGAAATGATACAACTGCTTTCGGTGAAACTGTTCCAAATGCATCACGATCATTAAAACTATGAATTAATGTCTTTATCATTTTATAGTCGCTTTTTATTGCAGTCGATTCAGCAGATTCTTTAGTTAGTATAATAGTAATAACTACAACAACCGTAGCTAACAAGCCCCCGATAAACATGGCTACCCCTCTTGTTAAGGCTTCTTCCGGCGCATAAGGTAAATTAATCGGCAAGCTAAATGCAACGATAAAGAAAGTAGAAGATGGCCCTGGAATATTGAGCGCACTGAAAATGTAATATGGAATAACAGTAACAGCTAATAATAATCCTCCAAAAATCAATGGTTGATTGACCGTTAACGAACCTAGAACCATAGCTATAGAAAGTCCACAGGTTGTTAATAGGACAATTCGTAACTTAGATCGAACTGAGCCACCAAATACATAAATATGCGCTAAGGTACCTGTAGCTATCAGTAAACCAATGGAAAAATAATCTACTAGATAACCAATCATTAATGGAATAAACATTAATATAGCTTGGCGTAAGCCTTTGCCAATATCAATTTTCATGGTATTAAAGCGCATCAGCGATTGTAAGTAATTCAACAATGTCTTTCATCTCCTATATTATTTTGTTTTTACATAAATTACGTTTAAGTATATTGCGCTTTGAGAGTTACACATTCATTTAATTAATTGCTATTATACAGAAGTATTATGTCTTATCATGTTTCAAATTCACAGGAATTAGCAATTATTTTAATTCAGTCACGTTATTAATTCTATCACTTTTAACTTTATTTTTTTAGATATAGATTCAACAAAAAAAGACACCTAGTTTATCTAAGCGTCTAAAAAACATTAAGTACATTTATGATTGTACGCTCCTCACAGTGGGTTACTCTGTTTCTCTAATATCTTCGTCAATATTTGCGTAATCAATATCTGTTGTCAAAAAAGCCTCATTATTTACTGGGAAATGTTGCTCTAATGTTTCAATTTTACTTACTTCAATTGTTCCCTTATTTAATTCAAAGTTTAGTACATGTCCACCAAATGTTTTATCATCATTAATAAAATGTAAATGAAAACCACTTGCTGCAATACCGTGGAACAATTGAGGGGAATAAAAGCCAACTATAGTGCCAGTAATTTGTTCCTTGGTAAATTCAGGTTGTACTTTAGCTGATTCAATTAAACGAGTGTATGGAGGTTGTTGTTGAGGCATCATGCGCACATGCATAATTTCAAAAGTACCGGTAATTTTAACAGCATTAAAGATGTTTTTACTGCCCACCTTGGCTAGCACTTCATCTAATAACGTCTCATCATCTGTAATAATATGTGTTGTGAATTGTATATCAGGTTTGAATGGTGTAACTGTAGCAAATGGTGTCAGTTCTGTACCTGTTAAAGTACGAAATTCATTATATTCATTCGCATGATAAGCAGTGCCATCTAAAATAATAACTTCACCGTCTGAACCAGACAAGGTACCAATACCCAAATCTCCATGCTCTAAAATAGAATTAATTGTAGCAGTGCCTTCCAACATGCCTGCCATTAATGTTCCTAATGTTCCATGTTGATATAACATTATCATTACCTCCTTGGGTAAATAAACTTAACTATTATGTTTAACATCGGTTGATTTAAAACAACTTTTCATTATATTATACACAACATATTTACAATCTCACAACTTCCATGTTTCTGAGTAACGAAGTGAATATTATGGTGTGTCTCTACTGCTACTCTATTGCGTGTTATGAATGTTTCTTATTTCATTCCATCAATAAAAAGCACGAAACTATAATAACGATTATCACGTTATTATAGTTTCGCTACTTAAATTAATCGTATTTAATTACTGGACAAATCTTTTTGTTATTGAATTGGCTGAGCCACCACAATATCAGGTTTTGCGCTTAATAGCTCACTCACTTGTCCAAAGAATGTTTTAAAGTGCTCTGAAGCATTATGCGCTTCTACTGCTGCTTGGTCTTTATAATGTTCAATCATTACAAACGTATTTGGCTCATCTGTCTTTTCAAAATGTTCATAATATAATGAGCCTTCTTCTGCGTTCGCTGCTTGAATCAACGGCTGAACTAATGTTAAATATTGTTCTCTGTACTCTGATTGTACTTTCATTATTGCATTGATAATTATCATAAAATGCAGCCTCCAAAGGTAATAGAATAATACTTATTAAGTATATTCGCATTTTATACTATTTTCAACTCATTGAACTTAACTTTTAGTTAATGGCTTATCTGGTTTAACAAAGAACCACATAATAATTGCAAACACAACTGGGATAATAATGAGTTGTAATGTCATAGTCCAACCAATTCGGTCCGCCAAGAAACCTGCAAGTAATGGGCTCAGTAATGCACCAATATTGCCCCATAAATTCATCCAACCTGAAACAGTACCTGCGAAGTTACGTCCTAAATCTGTAGCTGCTGCCCAACTCATACCCATAGACATACCTATACCACCTAAACATAACGATAACCAAAAGACATTCACATATAAATCATCAGTTTTTAATGCGAAGATTAAAGAAATACAAAATACTACAAAGCCAAAAATAGCTATTACACCACGCGCCATAAATTTCGAAGTGCCTTGTTGTAAAATTTTATCTGAAATGATGCCACCTAGAATAATTAGTATGAACATAACAAACCATGGTGCACCTGCAACAAATCCTAAATCTTCTAATTTCACACCATGTTGCTCCGTTAAATATGTAGGCAACCAAATCAAGAAAAGCCCAATAACAAACTGAACTACAAAGTATTGTGCTGCTATCGCATAGAATCCGCCTCTTTTTAAAAAGATATTCCACGGTGCAACACTCTTTTCAGTCGATACTACATCACGGTTTTCCATAATAAAACGTTTTTCAGCTTCATTAACCATTTTGTGTTGTTCAGGTAAATCTTTAGCTATCACTGCCCAAAGAATTGCAATTACAAAGCCTATAAAACCAAAGATATAGAAGACTGCTTCCCAACCAAACGCGGTTACTATCGCGATTGTTATAACCGGCGCTATAACTGGTCCAAAATATGAACCTGCTAATAGCATACTAGAAGCACGACCCTTTTCCCCTTTACCAAACCAGAAAGAATTAAATACTGCATTTGACGGATACATCGGTGCTTCACCAACACCAAATAAGAAACGAACTGCATAAAGCATACCGTGATTCTTAACAACACCTGTCAAAATGGTAAAAGCACTCCACCATACTAATGCTATTGTAAGCATTTTTCTCGGGCCAAACTTTTCAGCTAAAAAACCAGAAGGAACTTGCATCAATGCATATCCTAAAGAAAACAGCGACGCGAGTAATCCAAATTGTGTTTTATTCATTCCTAAGTCTTTCATCATAGGACCTGCTATAATTGAAATGTTTGATCTATCTATGTATGCGATAACACCTATTACGAAAAATGCTAGCGCAAAGTACCATCTAATATTACTCCTTTTTTCCTTCATAATGTCCCAACTTTCTACCAAAGCCACACTCATCATATGACCTATTGTTTATTATCATGAATCGATATTAGCACAAATTGTAAGCGTTTACAACGTTTTTTTGAAATTTCCTAAACATTTTTGGATGAATAATAATTCTTGCTATTATATCGCTTGTTGCAAAATATTGAGATATTATTAGGTCATTATAGTAAAATACCTTATAATATGGATGTACTTTTTTAAAGCTATAATGTTTACAATTACAAAGGAGTCTTAAAACACTATTATGGAACATCTATTGACAGATTTTATTAGCTCATGGGGATATTTAGCCATTACTATTTTAATATTGCTAGAAAATGTTTTACCATTTATCCCTTCTGAAATTATTTTAACTTTTGCAGGTTTAATGACAGTTAAATCAGAGCTTTCTCTGTCATTGTTATTTATTATTTCTACACTTGCCTCATTTGTTGGTCTACTCATTTTATACTTTATAAGTAGATTAGTATCTGAAGCATGGTTATATCGCTTTGTAGATAACTACGGAAAGTGGTTAAAATTGAAAGGTAAAGATGTGGAAAAAGCAAATCAATGGTTTACGAAATATGGTGCTTGGGCAGTTTTTATTTGTAGATTTATCCCAGTTTTACGTGTGTTGATTACTATTCCTGCTGGGATCAATAAAATGAATGTTTTCAAATTTATTACACTATCCCTTATAGGGACAACGATTTGGAATCTTGCTTTAATTTACTTAGGCAAAATGTTAAGTGGCAGTTGGGATGTATTAATGAATGGATTACATACTTATTCATATGTCATGTATATTATCATTATTATTGCAGTAATCTCCATTATCTTCACCTTTTACAAAAAGCGTAATACCGAAAGCACAAAGAATTAAAAAGCGTGTCAGCCTTTACTGGCTAACACGCTTGTTTTAATTTTTCTTCTAGGATGAAGCCCCTTTTTGCTATCCTAGACACGATCTATTTTTATATTTCTCCCATTGTTTAACAGTGATTTAACCCCTTAAATGCACTGTTATAAAATAAAAGACACCTTATGAATCAGCATAAGTTTCTGTGCCTTCTATTTGGCATTTTTTACTATATCACTTACTTCTTTCAGTTCTGCTGCAACATCTAAATCAGGTTTTTTCGTGAACATACTCACCACAACTGTAACAATTAAACTTGTTAAGAAACCAGGTACGATTTCGTATAAATTAAAGAAATCATTTGTTGCGCCAAGTGGCTTAACAAAGACAATCCATAATATTACAACGACAGCTCCTGATAACATACCTGAAACTGCACCAGTACGGCTCAAACCTTTCCAATATAACGATAATAGAACTAAAGGTCCAAATGAGGCACCAAAACCTGCCCATGCATTACCAACCAAATTTAAAATTGTATCATTCGGTGACCATGCAATTGCTATAGACACAATCGATACTAAGATAACAGACATTCTACCTACAAACACAAATTCTTTTTCGTGTTTTTTGGCTGCTTCCTCTCCACGAATAAGCTTGTAGAAATCTTCGGTTAAAGAACTAGATGTAACAAGTAATTGAGAAGAAATCGTACTCATTATAGCTGCCAAAATTGCTGCTAATAGGAACCCCCCTACTAACGGATGGAATAAAACTTGACTCATTAAAATAAATAATGTTTCCGGATCTTGTAGTTCCACATTTTGTTGGTTAATGAATGTGATACCTACTAAACCAACCCCAACTGCTCCTAATAAACTAATTGCCATCCAACCAATTCCAAAGCGTCTAGCTGTAGCGAGTTGTTTTACAGACTTGATTGACATAAAACGAACAATAATATGCGGTTGACCAAAATATCCTAGTCCCCATGCAAAAAACGAAATAATACCAATCACTGTAGTACCTTTAAATAAATCTAAATTGGTAGGCTTAAGTTCAGCTGCTTGAGACAATGTGTCTAAACCATTTAGTTGCATCATTGTTACGATTGGTACCATAACCATAGCGATTAACATAATTACCCCTTGGAAAAAGTCTGTTAATGATACAGCTAAATAGCCACCAAAAAATGTATAAGCAATAACAATTACTGCAACTAAAATTAAACCTAAGTGATAGTCTAAACCAAATGCGCTATCAAATAACTTTCCGCCAGAAACCATACCTGAGTGTGTGTATAATGTAAAAAATATAACAATGATAGCACCGGAAATAATCTTAATCACGTTTGCTTTATCATTTAAACGATTCTTGAAAAAGTCAGGCAACGTAATTGCGTCTCCAGCCTTTTCAGTATATACACGTAGTCTAGGCGCTACTACAATATAATTTATGTATGCTCCAATCGTTAGGCCAATTGCAAGCCATGCTGCAGAAAGTCCAGTAGTATAAACTTCTCCAGGTAGTCCCATAATCATCCAACCACTCATATCTGATGCCCCTGCAGATAATGCGGTCACATATGGTCCAATACTTCTGCCCCCGAGCATATACTCACTAATATTGCCAGTTGCTTTTTTATAACCATAATATCCTATTATTAGAAGAATAATAAAATACAAGGCAAGCATAATATAGGTCTGCCAATCAGGATTAACCTGACTCGACAAAGTACTTCCCAATGTTAGCATGATATTAACTCCCTTAATTCATAATTTTGTTACATGCATTTATTATACAAAAATATCGATAATTTTAAAGTGCTTTTTGCAAATTCTTGTGTAAATTTTTATTACTAACGCATCTGACAACGCTATAAACATTGATATAACAGCATTTATAACCCACAATAATAAAATGTGTATTTATACACTAATGGTGTTTAATAACTTTTTTGTAAATATGAAATTTACTTTTTTATAAAAAGTTATATGTAAATACACGATTTTTTATATTTGAGTAACATCAGATGATTAAGCTTTAACTACTCATTTGAATCACATTTATCCACTAACTCATACTAAATATTAAAAGCAGTTCATTTTTTAGAAAATATTAATTATTCATCATATAATGGTAGAGTAGAAAATAAAATAATGTAGACATAGTGTAAGCGTTTTACAAACATGTTAAAATAATTACAATAATACAACTGGAGTGACAAATTCATATGAGAAAAGCGTCAGAACAAAGTGTAAGAAGTAGGTATTTAGATTTATTGTCTGAGCGATTTCAGACAAAAGCTGCATTAGCTACGGAAATTATTAACTTAGAATCTATTTTAGAGTTACCTAAAGGAACAGAACATTTTGTCAGTGACTTGCATGGCGAATTCCATGCGTTCCAACATGTGTTAAGAAATGGCTCAGGCAATGTTCGATCTAAAATTAATGATATCTTTCAAGATACATTAACACGCAAAGAGATTAATGATTTTGCTGCGTTAGTATATTATCCTGAAGAAAAATTAAAACTTATCAAAAATAGCTTTAATTCCAAAAGTGAATTAAATGAATGGTATATCACAGCCATCAGCCGTTTAATCAAGCTCATTACATACGCATCTTCCAAATATACACGCACCAAGTTAAGAAAATCATTACCTAAAAATTACGTGTTTATTATTGAAGAGTTACTATATAAAAGTAATAAATACAACAACAAAAAATCATATTACGATACGTTAATTAACCAAATTATTGAGTTAGAACAATCAGATGATTTAATTATTGGGTTATCATTCACAGTGCAACATTTAGTCGTTGATCACTTACATGTTGTTGGAGATATTTATGATCGTGGACCAGAACCAGATAAAATTATGGAAACATTGATTAACTACCCTTCTGTAGACGTACAATGGGGTAATCATGATGTGCTATGGATGGGTGCTTACGCAGGATCTAAAGTTTGTTTAGCAAATTTACTACGTATTTGTGCGCGTTACGATAACTTGAACATTATCGAAGATGCGTACGGCATCAATTTACGACCTTTACTAACTTTAGCTGAAAAATACTATAGCGGGGATAATAAAGCCTTTTATCCTAAAAACAAAGTCGCTGACGGGGAACAAGCTTCACAATTAGAACTCGCACAACTAACCAAATTGCACCAAGCTATTGCGATAATCCAATTCAAATTGGAAGCACCGATTATTAAACGCCGTCCTGACTTTGAAATGGAAGAACGTCTTGTACTAGAGAGCATTGATTTTGATAAAAATACAGCAACTCTGTACGGTAAAACATATCCATTAACAAATACTTGCTTCCAAACGGTAGACCCAGAAGACCCAAATCGCTTAACAGATGAAGAAGCAGATGTAATGGATAAATTATTATTGTCAGTTCAACAATCAGAAAAACTAAAACGTCATATGACTTTCTTAATGCAAAAAGGTACGTTGTATTTACCTTATAATGGCAATTTACTAATTCATGGTTGTATTCCTGTTGATCAAGATGGAGAAATGGAAGCTATGACTATTGATGGTGTAAAACATTACGGCCGCGATTTACTCGATCATTTTGAAAACTATGTGCGTGAAGCTTTTGACCATAAAGACCGCCATGATGATTTAGCTACTGATTTAGTTTGGTATTTATGGACTGGTAAATATTCTTCATTATTTGGAAAACGTGCAATGACAACATTTGAACGTTATTTCATTGCTGATAAGGCTGCACATAAGGAAACTAAAAATCCATATTATTACTTACGTGAAGATATTGATATGTGTAAAAAAATGTTGAAAGATTTTGGTTTAAACCCTGAAACTGGACATATTATTAATGGGCATACACCTGTTAAAGAAATAGATGGTGAAAATCCAATCAAAGCTGATGGTAAGATGATTGTCATTGATGGGGGCTTCTCTAAAGCCTATCAATCGACAACCGGCATCGCAGGTTATACCTTATTGTACAATTCATTCGGTATGCAATTAGTCGCCCATCAACATTTCAATTCGAAAGATAACGTTTTATTAAATGGTGAGGATGAACTATCAACACGCCGAGTGGTCGATAAAGAATTGGAACGTAAAAAAATTAGAGATACCAATTCCGGTCAAGAATTACAAGAGAAAATCATCATTTTAAAAGAACTTATGCATGATCGATTTTTAGACTAAATAACTTCAAAATTACTATATTCAACTTATGCTACAAGCATCATTTCACTTATATTAAATAAGCCTGCAACATAAACAAACCCTTCGCAAATTAATGTGAAGGGTTTATTTTTGCATCATCAAAATTTTTTGGCAATGTTTGCCTGCATAATAACCACTATTGTTTAATCATATATTATAAGATGTTGCTATAATATTTATAATATTGGCAGTGGTTTTTGCCGGTGCAAAAAACTGCCAACAAAGTCAGAGACTTTATCAACAGTTTTAAATATAGTATAAATCCAATATGGCATCGACTTATTTTATATAAGATGATTAGTAAATAATCCAGAGATAGAAATGATTTATGTTAATCTCATTTATCAATTAGTTTATTCAACATAATAATCACAACCATTGTTTAATTTAGATCTTATAATATTGGCAGTGGTTTTTGCCGACTCCTGCCGGAATAGCACTAGCCACAGACTACTGGCTAAGGCAGTGCCCGCGGAAAGCGTGCATAAAAAACTGCCAACAAAGTCAGAGACTTTGTCGACAGTCTAATCCTGAAACATAACACATGTTCTAGGCTTTTTCTTTATAAATTTTGGTTGTTATACGCATCTTTTAAATAACCAATAACACCGTCATTAGTTTCTAATGGTTTTGAATGATGACGTTTAAATGTAACAACACGTGAGTCACTAATATGATATAACACCATGTCATTTGGGGTTAAAGTTGCTTTTTGATTTGCAGGTATTTCTAAAATATTATATTTAGTAATGTAGTTATTAAACCATCGTGAAGTCATTTGATCATCAAATAAGATATGATTTTTAATGGGGCCTTCTACATTACGCCTTGCTTGTTCACTATTAAATGATACAGGCATCATATCTACGTTTTTCAATCCAAATTCGGGCACGAGTTCATTAAATGCTAAGCTGTTAAATACAAAGGATTGTGTCATTAATAAACAAGTATGGTATCGCGATAAATCAGAGTAAATACGATCATTACTAGATAGGAGGTTTCCTTCAAATATTTCGAAACCTAATTCTTGCGCACGTAATTTATTATTTGAAAATAAATTAAAAGTCATAACTGGTATTTGATGTTCTCGTAATTTAGCTCCTAAATGATACGCAAACTCACTTTCACCTACTATAATAACGCCTGGAGGTTCTACACTAGAGACTCTCATTAATTTACTAATTGGTAAGAAACTGAAACCATATATAACTACAGTAACAAATACTAAACCAAAAGTTACAGGTGTAATTAATTCAGCTAATGGTGCTTTTTGTTCAATAAATAGCCCTGCGAAAAATTGTGCCACTGTGAGTACCACAATCCCTCTTGGAGCCATCATTGATACCATCGCGCGTTCCCGCTTCGAAATTTCTGTATTAATAGTTGCAAATAATATAGAAATTGGACGTACAATTAAAATCATTGCTACACAAAATATAAATAGCTTCCAAGAGATTAATTGTGTTAACACCTCAAGTGTTAACGAAGATGTAATTAATATAAATACGGTCGATACCATAATGGAAGATGTATTTTCAATAAAGTGATCAGATTCCTGAAAAATCAAATCATGACGTTTCATTCGTGCCATCATCAATCCAAAAATAGTAACCGCAAGCAACCCTGACTCAGGTAATATTTCATCACAGATCGCAAATATTAATAGAATAAATATTAATTGAATCGACGGCATCAAATTTTGTGGAATTAAATCCTTTTTAATTAACCACATAAATAGATAAGAAGCAGCAAATCCAATAACAATAGCGATTAAAAAGCTCAATAAGAATTTAAATAAAATAGTTATATTAAAGCCTTGTTGTACAAGATCAAAAACATAAAATGCGCCTAATGCTATCATCGGCCCAATTGGGTCTAATATTATACTTTCCCAACGTAAAATAGAATCGACGTTTTTATGCACTTTCGCTTGTTTCAATAACGGTTGAATCACAGTAGGTCCTGTGATTAAAAATAGACCACCTAGCACTAATGAAATAACTAATGAAAAATCTAATATATAATGTAATGCTAGTGTTCCTAATATCCAAGCAAGAATCGCACCTATTGTAATAATACGTATGACAGCTTTTGATATATATTTAATTTCACGAAAGTCTAAATTACTACTACCTTCAAATAAGATAATAGCAACAGCAAGTGAGACAAGTGAGCTAAAAACATCTTGCCCCAAACTTTCTTGAGGATTGATTAACCCAAATATCGGCCCTACTAACAAGCCAACAATTGCCATAACAACGATTGATGGCCATTTAATTCTACTTGCTAGCCATTGACTAAAAATACCTAATGCCAAAAATATTACAATCACTAGCATTAACGGCAAATGCAATAACGACATATTACGTGCCTCCTCATTTTTATACGGACAAGGTGCTATATTATCAAACAATAATCAACAATGCACTCATTTAGTTTTATATTTATCCTCTTCGTAATGTCAGTTTAGTACCAGCCATTACAATCTCTCTATACCACACCTGACATCAAAAAAACTGAAGTTGCGCTACATCGTTTAGATAAATCAACTTAATCATTTATCTGCATCGATGACACAACTTCAGTTTGAACTGTTATATGTTATCTATACACTGTTTTAGTTATTTAATACTTCTTGACCAGCAACAACACCCGACTGAGTTAATTCATGACTATTGACCCATACTGTTGTCACATCTGCACCACGAGAACTGAAGATATCAATCACTCTTTTACTTTCAGCTAAAGGTACAATCGGATCATTTTCACCCATTGACAGTAAAATTTGAGCATCACTAAAATCTTTATTTGTTGTTATTTCTATTGGATATAGTGGTGCATACAATAACGCCTTCTTAAATGTAGTATTTTCTCGTAGCATCATACTGATAGCAATATTAGAACCATTTGAAAAACCAACTGGCACTGCTTTGCTTAAATCAAATTCATATTTTTCAGCAGCTTCTGACAGAAATGCCAATATACGATCTGTACGATAATTTAAATCTTCTACATCATATTGTCCTTCTCCGTGGCGTTTAAAAAAACGGTTCATACCATTTTCAGATACTTCCCCTCGGATACTTAACACATTATAGTCTGGGTTCAGCACTTGTGCTAATGGTAATAAATCATTTTCGTCCCCGCCTGTGCCATGTAATAAGATAAATGTTGGTGCATCAGGTTGTCCTTGCTTAAAAATGTGTTCCATTCCTATCTCTCCTTTAATTAATTTTAAATATTAATAGGTGGTAATATTTTTAATAATTCTTCTCTACGTTCTTCATATTGTGGCGGTAACATGAGATGAGTACCTAATTCATCGAATGGTTCATCTACTGTAAATCCAGGACCATCTGTAGCAAATTCAAAAATAATATCACCATGTTCTTTCATATACACTGCATTAAAATAATTACGATCTTTAACTTCAGTTAAATGATAGCCTTTGTTACTCAACTGTTCACGCCACGCAAGTTGTGTTTCGTTTGTTGGCATAGACCAAGCTATGTGGTGTACGACACCTGTGCCCCAACGTACTCGCTTTTCTGGAGTGGTTTTGTGTACTATAACGTGATGTTGCCATTCGCCTGCAGTCGTCAAGTGTACTGATACATTGCTGTCATTGACTTCTGAAAGACCCATATCATTTGTTAATGTAGCTATAGTTTGTACTGGATTACTAGATAACATAGTGACACCATGAAAGCCTATAATGTCATGATTATCACTCGTCGTTTCACTCTCCACAAGTGCTAAAGGCAAATCATGTGTATCTTTAAACACGAGTGTTTCCTGATCAAAGAGTTGATTGCGTTTAGTCGTAATAGCATGATTATTTAAGTGCTGTTCCCAAAGATCCATAGTACCTTGGGGTATTCTAAAAGCAATAGTCTCAACTTGGCCTGCACCTACTTGACCTTTTACATGGTTTGGCCAATTGAAAAAGGTTAGTATCGTACCATTAGCTACTGAGTTATTTGAAAAATATAAATGGTAAGTCCCTGGATCATCAAAATTCACTGTTTTTTTGATTAGTTTTAAATTTAAAATATCTCTATAAAAACGAATATTCTCTTCTGGATTACCTACGATAGCTGATATATGATGAATGTGTTTAATTGCTTCCAAATCAAGCCCTCCTTTTATTTATCATGATTACGTTTAGTGTTAAATGGACGAATTTCTGATTCAATATAGTCACGTTGATTTTCTAAAAACGGTGGTAATGATAATGCTTCACCTAATGTTTCATATGGCTCGTCACCCATAAATCCTGGACCGTCTGTAGATACTTCGATCAATATATGACCAATGCGTGCATAAAGTGCTTCAAAATAAAAACGATCTACTAAACCTGAGTTACCAATACCTAATTCTGTATATTTGTCGTGCCATGCTTGAATAGCATCATGATCTTTCACTCTAAATGAAACGTGATGTACTTCACCATATCCTTGTC
Source organism: Staphylococcus sp. GDX8P114P-2 (assembly GCF_017892945.1). Lineage (NCBI taxonomy): Bacteria > Bacillati > Bacillota > Bacilli > Caryophanales > Staphylococcaceae > Staphylococcus > Staphylococcus sp. GDX8P114P-2. Next base: position 134,198 of record NZ_JAESMB010000007.1, read on the forward strand.
TAGCTTCTGGTGTTTCAGTATCTTTTCTTAAAATGACTTGTCCACCATTGCCACCTTCACCTACATTTAATAGTGCAACGTCAGTTTCTTCAACAATTGTTTGCATACCATAAACATTTTCTAAGATTTTTTTGAAATCCTCAAAATAACTTACAGTAATTTCAATAGGTCCTAATCCATAAATTGCTTTATCTGTCGGCACTGGACCATTTTCCCAAGGTATACCAGGTGCTACACCTTTGTTATTCTCATCGGAAACTAATTGATATAATTGTCCATCCGCTTCTTCAAATGGTAGTACTTTTTTATCAAATAGACTTTGTACACCGTCGTGTTTCACACCAAATTCATCAAAACGCTGTGCATAATAACTTAATGCTTCATCATTTGGCACACGGAATGACGGTCTACTAATTGAGTTTGTACCTCCAATACCTTTAGGTACATTAGGAAAATCAAAAAATGTCATATCTGTTCCTGCGGATCCAACATCATCTGCAAAGAATGTGTGGTACGTGTATATATCATCTTGGTTTACTGTTTTCTTCACAAGTCTCATACCTAATACATCAGTAAAAAATTTATAGTTACGTTCTGCGTCATCTGTAATTGCTGTAACGTGATGAATACCTAATAATGAATTGTTTGTCATAATAAATCCTTCTTTCTTAGTTTTTATCTCGAAATCGAGATTGTTTTTGTGAAAAAATTTTGCTACCTACTTATTATTTGTAGGAGCACTTAACTTTTTGAGTGTATTTTGCAATGTTTGTAATTCTTCGTCTGTTAAGATTGAAAATGTTGATTGGATGGTCTCAGCATGTTTCGGAAAGATCTCATCCATAATGCGACGCCCTTGTTGTGTCAATGAAGCATTGATTATACGTTTATCCTGTTGATTTCTAATACGGGTCACGCACCCTTTTTCCTCTAGCTTATCAACAACGTAGCTAATACTACTACTAGCTATAAGTACACGTTCTCGAATGCGTTGAATAGGTTGATCACCTTTATTATAAAGTAATTCTAGTACCGCAAATTCTGTAATATTTAATCCGTATTGCTTCACATCTTCGCGCACTATTTTTTCCAAATAATCTAAAGTTCTATTTAATCCAATAAATGCATTCATAGATGACTTTGTTCTATCCATCTCATCACCAACTTTCATTTTATTTCGAATTCGAGATAATTATATAATCGTTATTTTAAAAAGTCAACCATTTAAGTATAAAAAATATACTGAAATATTTCCCTCTTCTCTTCCATTAATAAATTACTAAATATATGCATATTACTTTTCACAGTTTTTTGTACTTCATCATGTGGTACTTATATACTGTGGAGGTGTTTAAGATGAATCAACTATTTATCAATAATGAATTTATTGCTAGCGAATCAACAGAAACGATGGATGTGGTAAATCCTGCTACCGGTCAAGTGTTTGATACCATTACTTTTGCAAACGAAAACGATGTTAATATTGCAGTCGCAAAATCACAAGAAGCACAACTAGAATGGGAAAAAGTTCCTCAACCAACACGTGCAGAACATGTTAAAATGCTCATTCCTTTATTAGAAAATAATAAAAATGAATTAGCTGAATTATACGTGAAAGAACAAGGTAAGCTTTTATCTTCAGCACTTGGTGAAATTCATAAATCCATTAAATTTATAGATTATATGTCCAGTCTAAGTATGCAAAATAAGGGTGAGGTGCTACAGAGCAATCGTGACAATGAACTGATTCACTTAACGAAAAAGCCTATCGGTGTTACTGCTGGTATAGTGCCATGGAATGCCCCGATTATGGTACTTATGCGTAAAGTCATACCGGCTATAATTACAGGTTGTTCGGTGATAATTAAACCTAGTGAAGAAACTTCTCTAATCACTCTTAAATTAGCTGAATTATTTATTCAATCTGCTATTCCTGCTGGTCTTATTCAAATTATTCCCGGAACTGGTGAAACTGTAGGTACACAGTTAGCTAAACATCCAGATATTCAACTCATTTCTCTAACTGGAAGTATGCGTGCTGGTAAATCAGTATATGAAGCTAGTGCCAGTAATGTTAAAAAAGTGAATTTGGAATTAGGTGGTAATGCCCCTGCAATCGTTACTGCAGATGCAGATTTAGATAAAGCAGTTGATTATATTGTCACTGCTCGTATTAATAATGCCGGTCAAGTTTGTACATGTCCGGAACGTATTTTTGTTCATGAACAAGTGCATGATGAATTTCTTTCTAAATTGAAAGCTAAAATGGAACAATTAACAGTTGGTGATCCATTTGATGAACAAACCGATTTAGGAGCTATTATTAACCAAAAACAATTAGATCACATTCATAATACCGTGCAACAATCTATTCAAGAAGGTGCCCAATTGGTACTTGGTGGTGAAATTTTAAATAGAGATGGCTACTACTATGCACCTACTATTTTAGATAAAGTACAACCCGAACATGCAGCTTTTACTAATGAAATTTTTGGACCAGTACTACCTATCATGACTTATGATGATTTTCATGAAGTTATTAATTTAGCTAATGATACAAATGCCGGACTGTCTTCATACATTTTTTCAGAGAATCTCCAAGAAGTGATGCGTGCATCAGAATTGCTGAAATTTGGTGAAGTGTACGCTAACTGCGAAGCAGAAGAAGCTGTTAATGGATTCCATGCAGGATGGCGAGAATCAGGCTTGGGTGGCGCTGATGGTGTTCATGGTTTTGAAGAATATTATAATACGACAGTGTCGTATATTCGTTATGATTAAAATTCCTAACTAATCCAACTACATCATAAAATATAAAAAAGCAGCAAGAACAAATATTTTGTTCCTGCTGCTTTAATTTAGTTATTCAATGCTTTGTCTAAAGAATCAATATTTTGATGCATAATAGATTGATAGCTCACATTATTATTATCCTTATCTTCTGGTGCTAATGTAGTTAAGTTGTTAAATGGTACAGGTGTAGTGTTTGTTTCTTTTTTAATCACATCGGTAATTTTCGAAGAAATGTTTTGCTCATAAAGCAAATATGGTTGTTGTGTTTCTTTTACATGCTTGATGATTTCCATTAATTCTTGTTGACTTGGATCTTCATTATTCATTCCTGTAACGCCGACCTGATTAAAATTGTAACGTCGTGCCAAATAACCTATAGAATCATGGGATATTATAACAGTGTCTCTTTTAGGATTTGTCGTAATCGTTTTTAATTGACGATCAATTTGATCAATATCTTTGTTGAGCTTACGGTAATTTTTCTCATAATACGCACTATGCTTAGGATCTTTAGCTACTAATTCATCTTTAATAGTTTTAGTAAATTGTTTATTTAATTTAGGGTCTAACCAAACATGTGGATCTTTACCTGCTTCTTCTTCATGCTCGTGTTTATGTTCATCTCCATGTTCGTGGTTGTGATCGCCAGTAGCCAATAACTCCTCATGATTAATTGCATCCGCTACAGGTAATTTCAATTGTTCGTTAGTAATAGAACTCGCAATTTTTTTCGCTACAGGGTCCATATCTTCACTAGAATAAATAAACAAGTCACTTTTCGCGATATCAATCATATTACGTTGCGTGGGCTCATAACTATGTGTATCTGCACCTGGAGGATATAAACTTTGTACATTTACATATTTTCCACCAATATCTTTGGCAAAGCTTTGAAATGCAAACACTGTAGTGTATATTTCGAGTTTGTTCGAAGTACTTACTTTATACTGTTGTTTTGTATTTTGATTACATGCTGTTAAGGTGACACTAAACACTATAACCGCTATAATTAACAAAGATTTTTTCACATTTGCGCCTCCAAAACGAAATTATTCCGTTAAAACTATAAACTTATTTTCACAATATTTCAATGAAAATTATTTATACTATGTAATCTCTATTTTTTATTATACTTATCTATGTTTTAAAATATAACTTAGTGATATAAGTATTATAAGTTAAAAAACTGGGGGTCTTAATATGACGGAAATTAAACAAGGTCATAATAAATTTTATGTCGGAGAGAACGAAGACAATCGCCAAGCAGAAATCACTTTTACAGAAGTAAGTCCTAATCAAATAGATATTGATCACACTGGTGTACCAAAAGAATTAGGCGGACAAGGACTCGGTTCAAAATTAGTGAAAGCTGTCGTCGACTATGCACGAGACAATAATTTAACTGTATCTGCAACATGTCCATTTGCACAAAATGTCATTGAAAAAAACGAAGCATATCAAGATGTATATACTAAATAACATTGCAATGCAATCATCAAGCGTCGTCGTAATTGGATAATTTAGCCGCTTAAACGCTAATTGGTTTTCAAACCATTGAACAACTACAGTAAAAAAAGGTTGGGATAATATCAATTTGTCCCAACCTTTTTTCATTTTGGCAGTAGCTGACTGTATTGAAAATGCGCTTTAAACCAAGCTTTTTTCAATGCTAGTCATCCTTGCCGGGGTGGGACGACAAAATCATTTTTTCAAAATCAGATTTCTGTCCCACTCCCTTTTCTATTTATTGCTAATTACTTGTGCAACGTATTATAATCTTATAAAAGCGCTTTCTTATAGGAGGATAGGATTATATGCAATTATTATGGCAAACATACGAAGC